>CAUGKZ010000035.1 GCA_959600065.1 uncultured Kroppenstedtia sp.
GATATTAGCTTTCGCATTCTGAAAGGGCAAAAAGTTGATTTGATCGGTGAGAACGGTTGTGGTAAAACCACGTTGATCAAATGTTTGGCGGGATTATATGAAACGGCCCCATCGATGATTCAAATCAATGGCCAACCTTTGACGAATATCAAAACAGAATCCTATAGAAAACGCATCTCTGTCTTATTTCAAGATTACATTCAATACAATTTCACAGCCAGAGAGAATATCGGCTTTGGTAATGTCAAAAAGTTAAATGATATAGCCGAAATCCAGCGTGCGGCGAAATCTACGGGAATTGATTCCTATCTGACCCAGTTACCCTATCAATATGAAACGATGCTTGGCAAATTTTTTGCAGGAAGCGATGAATTGTCTGGAGGACAATGGCAAAAAATCGCTTTGTCCAGAGCTTTATATCGGAACAGTGATTTGATGATCTTGGACGAGCCGACTTCAGCTTTAGATCCCCGTGCGGAGATGGAAATCATTGAAGATCTCTTTCGGGAAAACAATCAGAAAGCGATTTTATTTATTACGCACCGCTTGGGAGCGGCTTCCTTAGCCGATATGATTTTGGTGATGAAAGAAGGACAAATCGTGGAGAGAGGGACTCATGAGGAGTTGCTCCTGCAGAACGGAATATATAAAAAAATGTATCGAACTCAAAGTAAATGGTATAAGCAAAAAGAAGAGGTGGAAAGGGTTTGAACTTGATACTTGAGATATTAGGGATGACCTTCGCTTTGCTTTTTGTCACCACATTCATTAGTAAGATCATCCATTGGAAGGAACATAAACAAACGATGGCATCCTATAAAATCCTACCTGCAAAAGTCATTTCGATTTCCCTGCTTTTTTTCCTGATCAACGAAGCCGTAATCGCATTTTCAGCTTTACTAGTCGGTTGGCGTCCTTTCAATGGAATTCTAGCAACGATTCTACTGTTGATTTATACCCTAGCGATCGGGATCAATTTGCTTCGCGGAAGAAGAGATTTGGCTTGTGGTTGTGGTGGGGTCCTGGAAAACGAAAGATTACACTATGGGCTGGTGGTTCGTAATCTACTCTTGATTACTGCAGTGGTATTTCTCTCTTTTACCTCCAAGGTACATGGGATCAGTGATGGATGGTTAACGGTGGGGATCTGGCTGGTTTCCGCTACCCTTTTGTTGATTATAGCTGTGATCAGCGAATGGGTTCGAGTTCGTAACCAACTTGACCATCTGATATCTGAAGGCAGGTGATCCAGAGTGGAGACAGGTTATAAGATCATCTTATTATGTACGATGTTTATCGTGTTGGCGGAATTGTTTCTGATCTACCTATTAGCCCGTTGGGTCGGAGAATTTATGAAGAAGCTGGAGACCGTGCATTTAAAAGCAGCGTCCACTGTGATCGGAAAGCCAGCTCCTGTTTTTCATGTGTTGGATAATAAAGAAAATTTGGTTCCATTTGAAAAGCTTTATACTCGGCAAAGGGTTTTGCTCCTGTTTGCTAGAGAAGGGTGTGAACAATGCAAGGAACTTCTGACGGAATTAAATAAAGAGGGCTGGGCAGAGCGAGGGCTGAATCTGGTGATCATTTACAACCGTGATTCGGAGACCCCTGCCAAACAACCTGACCTGATTCCTGCATGGGCTTATTACCTGGTGTCATCCCAAATGGAAAGACACTTTCAAGTGAATCGATATCCCTTTGCTATATCTGTGAATAACCAGGGCTTGGTTGAAAAAGGGACTCCTATTTCCGATCCCGAGGAGTTACTTCAACTGTTGGGAGGGGAACATCCGATTGCCGCCTCTTGAAACGAATATGACAAGAGTATCTGTCTATAGCCGAGTGTGGAAGTACTTGTTGCTTGTGATCACCTTGTTTGGGGTGGCGCTGTTCTTGGCTGCCTTCCCCTTGTTTTTTACGGTGGAAGGGGAATCCATCTCCTTTACTTGGAAGCCAGGCGTGGAGGCGATTTTTCAGTTTTTGACAGGAAAGGATGCACCGCTCCCAGGGTGGGTTCAGGATTTCACTACTTACAGGAACTTTGAAGAAATGTTTGCATTTTCGGCTTTCACACTAGGGAGTGCCGGGACTTTGGTTTTATTGGTGGGAGTGCCACTGGGGATGATTTTGGCAAAAGTTAACGGGTGGCCCAAATCGGTGATAGGTTTCTTAGGGGTCGTCCCGGACTTTGTGCTCGCCATCCTATTACAGTTTATCGTGATTGGGATCTACCGAAAGAGCGGCGTGTTAGTATTGGAGGTGGCCTCTGTCTATGAAAATGTAGCATGGGTTTTACCGATGATTACTATGACTTTGGTGCCCTTGGTTTACTTGGTACAATTTATTTCCGGAAGAATGCAACAGATACTTACGGAGGATTTTATCCGCACGGCGAAATCCAAAGGGCTGAATCGGACCCAGATCTATATCCATCATGTCTTTCGGAATCTTCTCCCGTCGGTTCGAGGTCAGCTACACCATCTAAATGCCACACTGCTGGGAAATCTGCTCATCATTGAGTATTGGTTTAATTCACCGGGAATCACCCAGTTTCTCGACACTCAGGTTTATCATTACCCGCTGATGGCAAAAACCTTGATCTGCCTGATCCTGATCTATTGGATGGCCTATGGATGGATGCAACTCTTATTGTGGCTGATCGGAAAGAGGTTGGTTCATGATTAAATCATGGAAAATAGGTGTATGGATCGGGGGAGGCATGCTGGCGATCTTCGTCCTGCTGGCCTGTGTCGGTCCGACTCTTACCCCATATACACCCAATGAGGAGCGGGCGGTGGAGTTCAAAAATGTCAATGGAAGCACAGAGGTGACGGTTGCTCCTGCTCCTCCATCCCAGGAGCACTGGTTTGGCACGGATCGTTACGGCCGGGATCTTTTGACGTTGTATCTATATGGATTGAAATACACGGTCTTTGTGCCTGTATTCATCGTTTTTTTTCAGTTGCTGTTCGGTGTCTGCCTGGGTTGCTGGATGGGGCTGTCGGGACGTCGTCCGCTGGTCTCTCATCAGCTGATGGGGGGATTGGGCAGTATTCCAGTGATCATTGTTTTGTATTTCCTTTTGTATGGATTGGGGACCAACACCCCTGTGCCCATCCTCTACTTGATCTTGTTTCAGAGCATCATCCTGGTGGTGATGGGGATTGGGCCCGTTGCTTCTGCCATACAGCAGAGAACGGAAGAACTGAAAGAGAGGTTGTCATTTGTGGCTTCTCTCCATCTAGGGGCACCACGTCAATGGCTCATTCGCAAGCATATCCTCCCTTTTCTAAAAGAGGATATATTGCTACTCTTTCTTAAGAATATGATTTCCACTCTCAACTTGATCGGCCAATTAAGTGTTCTCGGCCTGTTCCTTGGAGGTTCAATTAAGAAGGAGTCTCCCGGCGGGTTGGACTATGTATCCCGCTCTTTTGAAACCATGGGCTTGGTTGCCCAGGAAAGGGCCGCTTTGATGGCGAACCACGATTGGTTAATCCTTTGTCCCTTAGGAGGATATCTGCTGTTGTTGGCGGCTTGGTATTTGCTTTTATCAGCCATAGAGAAAAAGGTTCGCAGGAATTATAGTCAATACCCCTATATATAAACTAATACAATCCAATTATAGAAAATAATGTTGACTATAGTTCTTTTTTAGTATATTGTTAGATAGTGATGAATATTAAGGAGGTTATGTAAATGTTGGATGGTTTTTTTGCTAAATTGACCGGATTTCACTCTCAAGGAGAAGTAGGAACTCAAGGGGAAGTTCATTGTGCGAAAGACAAAAGATGTAACAATGATTGGGCGATGTTTGAGTTGGTCCACACCGGTAACCTGATATTTAAAAAGTGCGGATGCTAATTTTCGAGAGTTATACTTTATAAAACCCCCTCGCGATCCAGGCGAGGGGGTTTTGGTTATTTTTTCTCTATCCATTCCAACCGGTTGCCGAAGGGGTCTCGCAGTTCGAAGCGGTCAAAGCCCGGGATGGGGATGGAGTCCAGGATGGCGGCGCCCTGTTCCGTCAGACGGCGACGCTAGGATTCCAGATCCTCCACTTGATAGGCGAGATGGGCTTTGGTTCGGTTGCGGTCCATCCCGTCTTCGGTTCCGACGTGGATCTCCACATCCCCGAGTCGGAGCCAGAATCCGCCCCGACCTTTTAAACTGTCAGGCTTGGGAATCTCTGTGAGTCTCATCACATCACAGTAAAAATGCCGGGCCTCCGCTTCTGCCCCTCGGGGGATGGTGATCTGTGATGGTGAATGCGGAGAAGCTTCACCTTAACGGTTGTTCAGGATCTGACGCAGAACCGTCTGCAGGATCCCGCCGTTGCGATAGTACTCGATATCCACCTGGCTGTCGAGACGGACGATCCCTTGGAATTCTATCTGGGAACCATCGGCTTTGGTGGCGGTCACCTTCACTTTTTGGAAGGGTTGCACCTCATCGTTCAGCCCTTCGATGTCGAAGGTTTCTTCACCGTTCAGGCCGAGGGATTGCCAGCTGTTCCCTTCTTCAAATTGCAGCGGGAGCACGCCCATGCCGACCAGGTTGCTGCGGTGAATCCGCTCGAAGCTCTCCGCGATCACGGCTTTGACACCGAGGAGGTTGGTCCCTTTGGCGGCCCAGTCTCGGGAGCTGCCAGTACCGTATTCTTTCCCGGCGAGAACCACCAGCGGGGTGTCTTCTTCCTTGTATTTCATAGCCGCATCATAGATGGGCATCGTTTCCCCAGAGGGTACGTACTTGGTGAAGCCGCCTTCCGTTCCCGGAACCATCTGGTTGCGGATGCGGATGTTGGCGAAGGTACCCCGGGTCATGATGCGGTCGTTCCCCCGACGAGAGCCGTAGGAGTTGAAGTCCCGGGGTTGCACACCGTGCTCCTTCAGGTACTGTCCAGCGGGACTGCTGGGAGCGATGGCGCCGGCGGGAGAGATATGGTCCGTGGTCACAGAGTCCTTCAGCAGAGCCATGGCACGGGCTCCTTTGATTTCCTGGATCGATTCCACTTCAGGAGACAGGTCTGTGAAGAAGGGCGGCTCCTGAATATAGGTGGAGGCTTCGTCCCACTCGTAGAGCTCTCCCTCAGGCGTATCCATCTGGTTCCAACGTTCGTTGGCATCGAAGACACTAGCATACTGTTTCCGGAATTGATCCGCGTTCATCGACGCAGCCACGGTCTGCCGGATTTCTTCGTTGGTGGGCCAGATGTCATGGAAATAGACCGGGTTGCCATCGGGATCATGGCCGATGGGATCCTTGTCAAAGTCGATGTTGACCGTGCCGGCGAGGGCGTAGGCGACCACCAACGGCGGAGATGCCAGATAGTTGGCTTTGACATCAGGGTGGATCCGGCCTTCAAAGTTCCGGTTACCAGACAAGACCGAGGCCACGGTCAGATCGTTGTCGTTGATGGCCTGGCTGATCTCTTCCGGTAGAGGTCCACTGTTTCCGATACAGGTGGCGCAACCGTAACCGGCCAGGGTAAAGCCCAATTTGTTCAAGGAATCCAACATGCCGGATTTCTCCAGGTATTCCGTGACGACCTTGGAGCCCGGTGTCAGGCTGGTTTTTACGTAGGGCTTGACGGTCAGCCCTTTCTGTACCGCCTTGTGAGCCACCAATGCTGCACCTAGCATCACCGACGGGTTGGAAGTGTTGGTGCAACTGGTGATGGCGGCGATGGCTACATCCCCGTGACCCAGTTCAAAAGTTTCCCCATTGTAGTTGACCTTCACCTTTTTATCGCTTTCCTGAACTCCGAAGCCGCCCTCTTCCACCGGCTTTTTCAGGGTTTCATTCCAGTTTTCCTGCATCTGGGTCAACTCGATCCGGTCTTGAGGGCGACGGGGACCTGCGAGGCTGGGCTTTACATCTCCCAGATCCAGTTCAACGGTGTCGGTGAAGACCGGATCCGGTGTATCATCGGTGCGGAACATGTCTTGGGCGGTGTAGTAATCCTTGACCAGTTGCACCAGCTCTTCGTCGCGACCGGTGTTACGCAGGTATTGGAGGGATTCCTCGTCCACCGGGAAAAAGCCCATGGTGGCGCCATACTCTGGAGCCATGTTGGCTACAGTGGCACGGTCGGCCAGGCTGATGTTGGACAGACCTGGGCCGTAGAATTCCACGAATTTGCCGACGACCCCTTTTTTGCGCAACATCTCGGTGACCGTCAGGGCCAAGTCTGTGGCGGTAGCTCCTTCCGCCAGTTGCCCGGTCAATTTGAAGCCAATCACATCTGGGGTGAGGAAGTAGAGCGGTTGCCCCAGCATCCCGGCTTCGGCCTCGATCCCGCCGACGCCCCAGCCGAGTACACCCAAGCCGTTGATCATCGTGGTGTGGGAGTCGGTCCCCACGAGGGAGTCGGGATAAACTTCGGTTTCGCCGTCCACTTCTCGAGTCTGGGCCACTTTGGCCAGATATTCCAGGTTGACCTGGTGCACAATCCCGGTGGCCGGAGGCACAGCCCGGAAATTGTCGAAGGCATCCGTCGCCCAGCGTAGGAGGCGGTAACGCTCTTCGTTTCGCTCAAATTCCCGGTCCATATTGTAGGCGAGTGCATCCTGGGTGCCAAATTTGTCTACCATCACCGAGTGGTCGATGACCAGGTCCACAGGGATGAGCGGGTTGATCCGATTCGGGTCGCCTCCTACCCGGGCCATGGCAGAACGGAGGGCAGCCAGGTCTACAACGGCGGGAACGCCGGTGAAGTCCTGCAACACGATTCGTGCCGGCTTGAAGGCCACTTCCGTTTTATCTTTTTGTGAGGTCCAATTGGCCAGTTGATCGATATGTTCCTTGGTAACAGAGTGGCCGTCGTATTGACGCACAGCGGCTTCCAGCAGCACTTTGATGGAGAAAGGCAGGCGGGAGATATCGCCGACCCCTTTTTCATCCAGTCCCTTCAGGCTGTAGTAAACATAATCCTTACCGCTGGTGGTCAACTTTTGGCGCACGCCGTAGAGGTCCTTTTTGGACATAGGTAAACAACCTCCTTTGTGGGTTGAATAGTGGAAGGAGTTCTGTTTCGTTGTATGAAACGTAGTTTCTTTTTCGATACTATTATACAACGGGTTCTTTCGTTTTGTATACCCTTGAAGCGCCTGAAAATTTCCCTTTGCCCCCGAAAAAAAACAGATTATAATGGATGAAAAATAAAAAGGAATTTCATCAAGCGGAATAACTAAAGGGGACCCCGCAAATGGAAGGTAAAAAAACAGTGCGTGCGGCTGAGCGTGCACTGGACATTTTGCTCTGTTTCATCCAGAAACCAGAGCTGTCTTTGACTGAGATCTCCAGATTGACCGAATTGAATAAGAGTACGGTGTACCGTCTGCTGGCCACACTGGAGGAGAAGGGGTTTTTGTCCCGGGATTCGGATACGGAAAAATATAAGTTGGGTTTTCGTATCTGGGAATTGTCTGCCCATCTGTCCCGTTCCGATGATCCAGCAGTTCTTTTTCTTCCCGGGATGGAGAGACTCCGAGACGAAATCGAAGAGACAGTGAGTCTCTATGTCCGGGATGGGACAGAACGGGTTCGCGTACAGGCCGTGGAAAGTTTACAGGCGATCCGGCGGGTGGCGCCGGTGGGGGCTCGCATGCCTCTGGCGGTGGGAGCCGCCAGCAAAGTCCTCGTTGCCTTCGCCAACCCTTCCCTTCAGGAGGAGATCTTGTCGGACCCTCAGTGGCCGGAGAACGTGGATCCGGAGCCATACAGGGAACAACTGAGAAAGATACGGAAACAAGGCTACGCTACTAGTGTGGAAGAGAGGGAGGCGGGAACCTCCGCCGTCGCTGTTCCTATCTTTGGCTCCAGGGGTGAAGTTGAAGCATCCCTAGCTGTTTCCGGGCCGGTGGGTCGCCTGACGGAAGAGCGGATCGAGGAAGTGGTGCCCCACGTGTTGAAAGCCGCAAAACGAATGGAAAAGATGCTTAAGCGATGACGAGAAGTGGTAAGTACAGAAAGAAAGAAGAAACCACCCGATGCTTCCAAGCAAACCATAGCTTGGAGGCGTGGCGAAAACATCGGAGGCAGGATCAGACACACCTTTCAGGAAAAAATCCAGATCAAGGAGGAATTCAGAGTGACCTCAGATCAAAAACCCAACCGGGAGTCTTTGAAAAAGAGGCTGACTCCCCTTCAATTTGAAGTAACCCAGAACAGCGGTACGGAGCCCCCTTTCCAAAATGAGTACTGGGATAACCAACGAGAAGGCATCTATGTAGACATCGTCTCCGGCGAGCCCCTCTTCAGCTCCCAAGATCAGTATGATGCTGGCTGTGGTTGGCCCAGCTTCACCCGGCCCATCGACAAGTCCCGCATCGGAGAGCACCAGGACCGCAGTCACGGGATGATCCGGACGGAAGTGCGAAGCAAGCAGGCAGACTCCCATCTAGGCCACGTCTTCGACGACGGACCCGGCCCCGAAGGCCTCCGCTATTGCATCAACTCCGCCGCCCTCCGCTTCATTCCTAAGGAAGACCTAGAAAAAGAGGGCTATGGAGAGTACCGGAAGTTGTTTGATGAAGAGGAGAAGAAAGATTGAACAGAGAAGTGATCCAAAAAACAAGCTGTCTCGATTTTCGGGACAGCTTGCTGCTTTTCAGTCGATTTGGATACCAGGGGTTGGAATGAGGGTTATTCAAGGGGATATCATTGAAGAAGGTGGGAAGTAGAAAATGGGAGCAGATGAGTTGGAGCTGGATGACCATGGCAAGTTCCAGGTTTGGTTGATGAAAATGGGAGACATCCTGGAGCGTTTCATCGATCACATGCCCCCGGAAACGAGGCTGGATTACACTCCGGAGTCCCTCCTGCGGTTGGAAGAGTGGATGCTTGAACACTATACCCCTCCGTCGATGATCTGCTCAAGGAATCCAACAAGGAAACCCTGGACGCACTGGTACGCTATACCGGCCAGGTGTACCGCAAGAATTTGAAGGGCAAATGGACGATTCACCTAGATGATCCCAACTACGCTTTTTTTGGGTTGCCCATGATTTCTTTCCACATTCCCCGGATCGACCCCGTGGCTCCCCATTCCGAGGTGATGGCCAGTGTCCACCGCCGGAGGGGCGACTACATCTATACCGTTTTTAAAGCCACCGAAAGGTTGATCGAGGAAGCCAAGACATAACCTTCTGCTGAAGCGAAAAAAACGACCTTACAACGAAAAATTGACCTCTTCGGTGGATCTTTCGCTCGTTTATAAAACGGAGATGATGGTAGCAATCCCCACGAAAAAGAGGAGGATGAGGAGGATGGGGAGGGCGATTAACAAGGGAATCCCTACTCCCGCTTTTTCCCCACCCCTTTGCGTATGCTCTTCAAACAACTTTTTCTGATCATAAATAAAGTAGAACATGGTTGCGATGTTAAACATGTTGAAAAGCATGTTGAGATCGTTTGGAGCCAGGATGACCAAGACGCAAAAAATAATAAATGCGGGAATCAGGATTTGCAAACGTTTTTTCTTCTTTTCTGGATCTCCCGCTCGTCCATAGCTGATCGCATTCATCAACCCGCCGGCCAAAAAGCTGAAAAAGAAACAGAACAGCCCCACCGCCAGAGGACTCCAGATCGGTTCTGGTTTCACCTCGGTTGCAATTTGCTGATTAGCTTTCAATTTGTCGCCTCCTGTTTATAGTCTTCTAATAATTCCTAACTTGGATCAGTTTAACATATGTAAACAATGATTCTCCACCAGGGCTGTTGATTAATCAGTAAATGGGTGAAGAAAACTAAATCGACTTTTCGCTCTTCCCATCGCCCCATCGTGAAATATTGCTTGAGGGGACGGGATGGTGGGACGGCTACGATCTCTTGCAAAGAGCGCAAAGG
>CAUGKZ010000036.1 GCA_959600065.1 uncultured Kroppenstedtia sp.
GTAGTCATGATGATTTCCCTCCATTGCACCCGAATCTTTACACCGATTGTACCACAGACAGGCTTTCCCCTCTTTTTTCCCCGCTTTGCATGGGATACAATGAGAACGGCCTTTAACTGAAGAGGTGAATGATATTGAGTATCCTGCAAGTCAATCAGATCTACAAATCCTTCGGCGCAACTCCCATATTGGAAGGGATCAGCCTCCAAGTCGAAGAAAAAGAACGGGTCGGCCTGATCGGACCCAATGGGGCCGGAAAGTCCACCCTTTTAAAAGTGATCACCTCCCACATCCCCGCGGACAGTGGCGAGATCCACATCCCCAAAAAGGCCCGTATCGGTTATCTGGCCCAAAGTATGGAGACAGAGGCGGAGGGGACCGTCTGGGAGGAAGTAATGAAAGCCTTCCACCATCTCCGAGAGATGGAGAGCCAACTGCGAAATTTAGAACAGGAGATGGGCCGCTCCTCTGTAATCGCTGAGGAGAAGCGCTATCTCCAAGTGACAGAACAGTACGCCCGCTTGCAGGAATCCTTTGAAAAAGCAGGGGGATACAGCTATGAAGCCCAAGCCCGAGGTGCCCTCACCGGTCTGGGACTCGGCGGACTCCACTGGCAAGACACACCGGTCCGCACCTTAAGCGGCGGTCAGAAAACCCGACTCGCTCTGGCCCGGTTGCTCCTAGAACAGCCAGACCTGATCATCTTGGATGAGCCGACTAACTATCTGGATATGGACGCCCTCGCCTGGCTGGAACAGACCTTGGACAGTTATCCTGGGGCCTTGTTGGTCGTCTCCCATGATCGATATTTTCTCGACCGGATCGTCTCGGTCATTTATGAACTGGATCGTAACCGTATCACCCGTTATAAAGGAAACTACACCCAGTATGTTCAGCAACGGGAAGAACAGATGCTCCTGCAGGAAAAGGCATATGAACAGCAACAAGAAGAGATCCGCCGGATGGAGGAGTTCGTACAGCGCAATCTGGCCCGGGCCTCCACCTCCAAACGGGCCCAGAGTCGGCAAAAATCCCTGGAGCGGATGGAACGGATCCAGCGCCCTCCCGGTGACCGGAAAAAGGCAGCGATCCGCTTCACCCCCTCGGTCACCAGCGGACAACAAGTGTTGAAAACGGAAGACCTCACAGTGGGATATGATTCCGCCCATCCCCTGATCGCCCCTGCCAACCTCCAGCTGGAGCGGGGAGATCGGATCGCTTTGCTAGGCCGCAACGGAACCGGCAAGTCCACCTTGCTGAAAACCCTGGCCAATATACTGGCTCCCCTGTCGGGAACGGTCACCTTCGGCACCCAGGTTCACCTGGATTACTACGATCAGGAGCAGGAAGAATTGAACGAGCAAGAGACGGTTCTGGAAGAGGTGTGGCAGGCCCATCCCCGGCTGGACCAGACACAAATCCGCTCCTACCTGGGCCAGTTTCTGTTCAGCGGAGAGGAAGTCTTTAAGCGAATCGCCTCCCTCAGTGGCGGGGAAAAAGCCCGTCTCTCCCTGCTGAAGCGCCTCCTGAACCGGGCCAACCTCCTCCTGATGGATGAACCCACCAACCACCTGGATCTGGAGAGCAAGGAGAGGCTGGAGGAAGGATTGGAGTCTTTTCCCGGCACTCTGCTCTTCGTCTCCCATGATCGCTACTTCATCAATCGACTGGCCACGGGGATCTGGGAGGTGAAAGAGGGACACTTATCGGTCTTCAAGGGAACCTACGAAGAATTTTTGGCACAGAAAAAGGAGAGCCCCCCTTTGGAGGTTGACGTTGGAAAACCGAAGCTCGATTATGCCGAAGAGACCCGGCAAAAACGGAGGAAAGAGCGAGAGGAGCGCCGCCGTCAGGAAGAAGCCGACCGACTGGAAGCGGAAATCGAAACCCTGGAAGAGGAGAAAACCCGAATTCAGGAAGAGCTGTGTCGGGAAGAGATTTACACCCGGCCGGAGGAAAGCGTCCCCCGTCAACGCCGCCTCGCCGAACTGGAAGTTTCCCTCGCGGAAAAAACAGAACGCTGGACAGAAATTGCGGAATAAGATCCACTATTCCTTTTGGGTTACTGACAAGGGGCGGGTCTTTGTTTAAAATTGTAATCGTGTTCACAAGTTTGGAAAAGAGAGGTGATGATGGGATTGCCCAAACTCAAGCGCTGGGGAACCAGTCTATTGATCGCGGTACTGGTTTTCAGTACCGGTTGTTCTCTGTCCAGCCCCTTTGCCGGCAGCGATGAGAAAGACGCCTCGGCATCCAAAACAAAGGAGTCCAAAGCCAAGGAATCCGGGAAATCGGAATCATCCGTCCAATTGGACACCCTTCCCTCCGCTCTGAAAGATTTGCAACACATTCAGGAGGGAGCCGGCCGCTATGGAGGGGATGCCTATGATCTGAACAAGATCCGGCCCGAGCTGAAAAAAATCCCTAAGTACGTTAACAGCGATGAATTGCACAAACGGCTCCTCAACCTGATGGCGGAGGATTACCGTCCGTCGATACATGCCTTGGATACCTTCGACACCTCCATCATCGATGTGGGGGACGGACCCGGAGGCATCCGTGCTTTGAAGGTGCCGGAAAGTCAGGAAGTGAACATCATGATCCTGCTCGACTCCAGCGGCAGCATGGCTGACAAGGTGAAAGGCGGAGTCAAGATGGACTTGGCCAAAAAGGCAGTAAAAGAGTTCGCTTCCAACATGCCGGAAGGCGCCCAGGTCTCCCTGGTTGTCTATGGCCATAAGGGCTCCAACGCCGGAGCGGATAAAAAAGTCTCCTGTAAAAGCATCGAAGAGGTCTATCCCTTGGGCGCTTACAAAGGGAAAACCTTCCAAGATTCTCTGGCTGAGTTCCAACCCACCGGCTGGACGCCGCTAGCCGGTTCCATGAAGTTGGCCCAAGAGAAGCTGGCCTCCCACACCGGGAGCAACGTGCAGAATATCGTATATGTGGTCAGCGACGGCGTGGAGACCTGTGACGGAGATCCGGTGAAAGCGGCTGAAGAACTGAACGAATCCAATATGAAGGCCGTCGTCAACATCATCGGCTTCGATGTGGACAACAAGGGACAGAAAGACCTGAAAAAAGTGGCTGACGCCGGTGGTGGCACTTATAAGACCGTCGGTTCCAAGGTGGGGCTCCAGGAGTATTTTGAAGGAGAATACGACCGCCTCTATGACCAATGGGGCAAATGGGCCAGCGACCATTACGACAAGGCCCAATATGTATCCAGCATCAAGTATGACCGAGCCGGCGATCTCAAGCAATCTCTCTACGAACAGGCGGAAAAGGAGAAACATCATCTCTATGCGGCCACTGAATACCTCAAAGAGAAACAGGACTTCGACTATGATGTGATCAGTGAGGTTCAATCCCGAATCTATGATCGCAGAGACACACTCCAAAGCTACTCGATCGATCAACGGGACGCATTGCAAGAGGAAGTCGTCGAGAAACGAAACCAGATTCAAGACAAAGTCACCCATCAGCGTGACACTGAACAGAATGAACTCTCCAACTCCCGATAGCGACACCTTTCAACTCAGAAACAGAGGAGGTTATTCCTTTGATGAAACGTACCCTGGCCCTCCTGCTGCTCCTCAGTATGGCAGTCCTGGGCACCGGATGCGGCCTGCTCACAGAGGAGAGCCCAGAGAAGGCCGAGGCGGACAAGCCCAAAGAACCCAAGGTGGCCAAGATCACCTTCGGGGATTATCCCGAGGACGACAGTATCAAGGGCTTGATCAAAACCCGCGGCCACTTTGGAGATGATGAGGATTTTGCACTTCATTTCAAACTCTCCAATGGGGAAAAGTTTGATACCAAATACATCAAAGTGAAGATTCTTAAGCAACCGGGAGAAAAGTTGATTGAGGAATTTACTGAAGATGTAGATCCCACTTGGAAAAGTTTGAAATGGAAATTCACCAGTCACAGCGACTTCCACGGCTTCTACGACCCCGGTAAATACAAGATCCAGATCCTTCGGGGGGAAGATTTGCTGGCAGAAGGGACTCTGACGATCGTCGAACAATAAGACCGCATCCAGCGGTCTTTTTTCATACAAAAATACCCCCTTGGGAGGTGTTTTTTAGGGTGTGGCAGGTTAATTCAAGTTTCCGTGGAATGTGAGACATTTTAGAGCAACAGAGAGAGGGGGGGTTCACATGGAGTGATTTTGGATCGACAGAACAACGAAAACGACATGTGAAACCCAATCCCGACCGTCCAAGAATGCACTAAATCACAACGCTTCTAGGGCCCCCTTCAGGCAACTTTAATCCTGTTTTTCAGCATGTCGTGGGCAGGACGGTGAGAGGCGGCTCCGATCTCTTGCAAAGAGCGCAAAGGTTCTTCGCCTCCTCACCGTCCTCGCCTTTCTGTGATTATCCACACAATGTTCTCTGAAGGGGCATTAGTTCATCAGTTCACTCTCTGTCATCTCAGTGATAAACATATGTCCCGGTGCATGGGTGATCATCCACTCGGGGCGGCTGGCGACGGCCACGGCTTGCGGGGTGACGCCGCAGGCCCAGAAAACAGGGAGTTCCCCCGACCGGATGGTGACGGCCTCTCCGTAATCTGGCCGGTTCAGATCTTCGATGCCGATTCCAGCAGGATCCCCGAGATGTACCGGCGCTCCATGAACCTGTGGATAGCGAGAAGTGATCTCCACGGCACGAATCGCCTCTTGGGGAGGGAGGGGACGCATGCTGACCACCAGATTCCCGTGGAAGGAGCCTGCCGGTTCACAAGGGATCGACGTGCGGTACATGGGAACATTTCTCCCCTCCTCGATATGACGGACCGGCACACCACTTTGCAACAGAATAGATTCAAAGGAAAAGCTACATCCCACCAGGAAGGCGACGGCATCTTCCTGCCAAAGATCCTGGATCTCCTTTCGCTCCTCCACCAACTCTCCATGACGCCAGACTCGATAACGGGGCAGATCTGTCCGCAGGTCGGCTCCCGGCGCTGTTTTCCACGGCACCGGATCCCCTGGATTCGTCACTTCCAACAGCGGACAAGGTTTGGGGTTGCGGGTGCAAAAGAGTAAAAAATCGGCGGCCTGGGACTGGGGGAGGATCACCAGATTGGCCTGAACAAACCCAGGGGCCCATCCAGCGGTGGGCCCCGCCCACTCCCCGGTGCGAATCGCGGCGCGCACGTCTTCTATGCTTTCTTTGTTCATCAGACATCCCCTCACTTGGATCGGATTCCGATCTCTAGCATCTTCAAGCGTTTTTCCTGTTCTATCGCCAGCTCCTGGGCTTCATCCAGACTCACCTCGTGAAAGGTGATCCGGGTTCCTGGCCTGGCCTGGGCCAAGCGGGGCAGATCCACGGAGATGACAGTGGCGATCTTCGTGTATCCCCCGGTGGTCTGCCGATCCGCCATCAGGATGATGGGGCGTCCTTCTGCCGGAACCTGAACTGCCCCAGGGGCGATGGCGTCGGAGATGATATCTGCACCGGTGCGGTGGCGGATCACCGGCCCCTCCAGACGATAACCCATCCGGTCCGACTGGGGAGTCACTTCAAAATCAGCATGATAGAAAGTATGAAGCCCCTCCTCCGTAAACGCCTCGGCCTGGGGTCCAGGGAGGGTACGCAAGCGAATTTCTTTCCCGTAGCGGGGGCGCATGGAAGCCGCTGGCTGTCGGCCGACCCTGTCGGCGAGCTGCAGCGGTCGCCCGGTCTCCAGGACATCCCCGGATTGCAAGGCTCGGCCGTGGAATCCCCCGATCCGCCCCTTAAGATAAGTGGAGCGGCTTCCCATCACAGTGGGTACCTGAATTCCTCCTGCGACACAAAGATAAGTGCGCATCCCTGCCACCGGCCCCTGAAATCGCAACTCTTGTCCTTTCTCGATGGAGATGCTTTTCCAGAGAGGCACCGGTTTCCCATCCAGGAGTGGCCCCAGATCCGCCCCAGTCAGAGCAATCACCGTATCCGTCTCAAAGCGGAGCACCGGTCCCAACCAGGTTATTTCCAAGCCTGCCGCGCCGCGCCAATTGCCCACTAATAAATTTCCTACCTGGAGGGAGTAATCATCCATCGCTCCTGCCACCACCATGCCATACTGCTGATAACCCATCCGTCCCAAATCCTGGACCGTAGTCAGCAATCCCGGTTTTATCACTGTGATCATGGGATTAACTCTCTCCGATCCTGCGGACCCGGATCCCCTGTTCTTCCAGCCCCTTGCGCAAACCTTTCGCAAAGGCCAAAGCTTGGGGATCATCCCCATGGACACAGACCGTGTCCGCCTGCAAATCCACCTCGGTACCATCCACCGCCGTCACTTTTCCTTCCTTCACCATACGGACTACCCGGTGGACTGCCTGCTCCGGATCCTCGATATAGGCTCCAGGCTGAGTCCGGGGAGTCAAGCTTCCATCAGGTTGAACCGTACGGTCGGCGAACACCTCCCGTGCCACCTGAAGCCCTGCTTTTTCCCCTGCGCTCACCAATTGGCTTCCTGCCAAGCCGAAAAGGATCAGTTCCTTGTCCACTGCGGCAACCGCTTCGGCAATCGCCTCGGCCACGGCAGGTTCCTTCCCCGCCATATTGTAGAGGGCTCCGTGAGGTTTCACATGTTGCAACCGCTTTCCCTCCAGAGTAGCGAAACTTAGCAAAGCCCCCACCTGGTAAACCGTCATATTAAATACATCCTCCGGCTCGACCGCCATATAACGGCGCCCAAATCCGAGCAAATCCGGCAGACCCGGATGAGCTCCCAAGGCCACCCCCCGCTCTGCCGCCATACGGACTGTCTGTCTCATCACGTTGGGATCACCCCCGTGGAATCCACAGGCGATGTTGGCGGAGGTGACATGATGCAAAATCGCTTCGTCCTGTCCCATCACATAGTTGCCAAAGCTTTCTCCCAAATCACTGTTCAGATCGACGGTCCATTGTACCCGCTTCCAATCCTTCATAGCCCTTCCACCTCCATCTCCCGATAGGTTTCCCCAGAGATCGGTCGGAACCGAACCAGATCCCCCGCCCGCAACAGAACGGGGGGATTCCGATCCGGATCGTACAGGCGCACCGGTGTTCTACCGATAATCCGCCACCCTCCGGGAGTTTCCAAAGGATAGACTCCTGTTTGGGAACCGGCAATCCCTACAGAGCCTGCCGGTATTCGGGGACGAGGATCTTTTAAGCGCAAAGTGGCGATCCGCTCCGACATCCCCCCTAGATAGGGAAACCCGGGAACGAACCCCAGCATATACACCCGATAGGCGGGATCCGAGTGGATCTGGATCACTTCTTGAGGAGAGAGACCGTTCTTCTCAGCCACACGCCCCAGATCCGGCCCATACTCCCCTCCATAAACCACAGGCAACTCCACTACCCGCGTATCCTCCTCTGTCACCGGCACTCGATTCTCCTCGATCGCCTCCAGCTGTTGACACAACTCCCGATAACGAATCCGATAGGGTTGGTAGTAAACCATCACGGCACCATAGGTGGGTACCCACTCCACCACACCAGGAATCGGATGGCGTTCCAATTCATTGACAAAACTTCGTATCTCCCGATTGATCTCCGGATCAATCCGCTCTCCGAAACCGATCCGGAGCCCCATATCCCCTACCGGCTGGATTTTGATCGACAAACCCCTTCTCCCCCCTCTCCCCATACATCGAAGGGCCGAATTCCTGCCCCTAAAGGCCTCAAGACCTATTCTACACCGGGTTTGTCGAATTTCCCAAAACAAAAGTTACCATGAGAGACAACAAAACGGGCAAATGTCTTTGCCCGTTTGCTTCTCCATTCAAGAACGGCTTTTTTCAGGGGAAGCCACCCTCTCCACTCGGTTCCTGCCCCCGGTCCATTCCCGAATGCCGATGATCATTACTGGCATGACCACATATACGATAGCAGTAGCTGCAGATACGATCCCGGAGTCATTGAAAGCCAGTGCTGCCAGCGATCCTGCCAAAATAGCCGTAAAACCGTTAAACAGCTGTGGATAGCGCTGAGTTAACATCTTCAGTCCACCGGCGGGTCGAAATGCGAGTACCGCCATCGCCAACAAAGACAACAGGAAGACTTTCCCCCAGGAGGAGAAGCGGATCAGTTTCAGGTTCATCTCCAATTTTCGGTTGATGATCTGAACGATTTCTTCAAAGTTTCCCCCTTGAAGGTCGGAGAGGGCTTTACCGATATGGGTGGGAGTTTCCACGGGAAACCAGAGGTTTAATGTAACCAACGTGAATAGGCCGATCCCCGCCATCCCCAACATTTTCATAGCGGTTCCTCGGTTCCACTTGGTCTGGAAAAACCGGAGATAGGCCACTCCGAAACCGACAGCAGAAGCCAAAGCTCCTCCCGCATTAGTTCCCCAAAAGGGAGCCGCAAAAAAGATGAGCAAGGCGAAAAAAAACAACCCCACGCCTAAACGCACCCCACGGGAAAGAGTGGTACGACGTTCCAACCACGCGGCACAAGCGAGTATCGAGGATCCGAGAACCACGCCCATATACTCGTTGCCAATTCCGTAATAGCGAGCCCCCTTAATCGGATCGTACCCGAGGAAAGAGTGCCGAATTAACGGTCCTCCCAACAAACCATCCACCACCACGGGCAAGAAGCCGAGCAAACCCGCCCAAAACAGCAAGGGAAGAGTGGACGCCCGGGTGAGTACTTTGGAAAATACCAATCCTGTCAAGACCAACGTCCCCGAGACCATCCACCAGGAACCGGCGGTCACATCGGACAGAATCAGAAATAGAAAGGGGGTCAGCATCATCGCCAACAACACCGATTCCATCCAACCTTTTCCCCGACCGTTTTTCAAAATCAACGTGAGTCCAGTAACCAAAACCAATATCTGAATCAGGATATAAGAATAGAGAACCGACGGTCGCAATCGATTGATCGACTCCACCCGGTCCACTGTACTCCAAAACATCCCGTTGTTTCCCGCCACCCCTTGAGTCGGTCGGCCCAACATCTCTCCAGGAATCTCCACTCCCATACGATCCAACAGCGTCGGGGCGATATCGATATTGCTGATAACCCCGGTCCGGCGGGTCGTAGATGAGGTGAGCAGTCCCGACTGCTTTTTTGAGGATTGGTACATCAGAACAGGAAACAACCCTACTTCCTCTGCCAATCCACTACCGGTGGAGGTGAGCATAACCAAGCGATCCTCTCCCGCCCGGCCCAACACCTCACCCAAAAAGTCATCCAGCTCTGCGAGAACTTGATGACGGATCTCTTGCCGCACCGAGGGCGACATCGTATCACCGAATTTTTCCAGACGGTACAAATCCCCGAGATCGACCACAGCGAGACCTGGTTTTTTCCAGGAAAACAGTTGATTTCCGATGCGTCGATAATCACTTTTCACACCGTAAGGCCTTTTGGAATCGGAGGCCAACACTTTTTTGCCCACAGATCCCTCCGGTGTAATCCCCTGGCTGTTCATAGTCAACAACGGTGCATAGCGAACCGGTTT
>CAUGKZ010000037.1 GCA_959600065.1 uncultured Kroppenstedtia sp.
GCCATCCTGAACTGATTTCCTGCCTAAAATATGGATAATCAACACGCCTGAGGCAAGAAATAAATCACAGACAGGGAATCTATTCCACATCTCGCCGAGGGGGTACTACCATATCATAACAAGTTGACGGATCAGACAAAAGAGGGGAGGGGGGCTTCATGGAATTTTAACATGGAAGAGAACAGGGGGAAAAAGAGGTTCTCCCCTCCCCCGGGAACAAGACGTGCCCAGGCCCGCCCCCCTCCTCCGTTGCGGAATGCAGGGAACGACGGGTTTAGAAGCGATATGAATTTGGCGGGTCGGGATGGGGTTCCCCTATTGTTCCGTTGTTGTGGCGAACCTAAGTCATTTCATGGGACCCCCACCCTCTCTATGAACGGTTTTTTCACCACTCTTTGAGTGATTTCTCCAGTTCAGAACCATGAGAAGGCCATGTAACCCCTGATTCATTCAATTGGCGTGAAAATCCTCATAACAAGCGGTGTTTTTTTTCGAGTGTGGCCAGGGGAGTGGGACGATCTGGGTAGGTTTCCCGAAGTCGTACGTCCTGCCCTAGACGAAGCCCTTGCTCTTGAAGCACCCCTTGGACGGTTAGATGTGCCAACTCCGTCAGATTGTTATCTTGGCTGAGATGGGCGAGGAAAATATCTTCCCCGTTTCCCCGCAGAATCTCCGCCAGAGCCCAGCCGGCATCTTCATTGGAGAGGTGGCCGACATCGCTCAGGATCCTCCGTTTGACATTCCAAGGATACCGGCCCATCCGCAACATATTGACATCGTGATTGGACTCAAATATCAAGGCGTCACAACCGGCCACCTTGTCAAGGATCCGCCGATTGATGTAGCCAGTGTCGGTTACCAGACCTAAGCGAGCTCCTTCGTGATGAAAGCAAAATCCCATCGGTTCCGCTGCGTCATGGGAGATCGGAAAGGATTCTACTGTCAGATCTTCCAATTCCAATGTGGACAGAGTGGAAAAAACATGTTGCTGATGCAAAGGGATTTGGCCTACACCCGAGGGGAGGTTCTCCCAGGTAGCTTCATTCATATAGATGGGTAACCGGTATCGGCGGGCGAACACTCCCAGCCCTTTCACATGGTCATTGTGTTCGTGAGTCACCAGGATGGCTTGCAGGTTGGAAGGGTCGACATCGATGGAACGGAGGAGATTCTCCAACTGTTTTCCGCTCAACCCGGCATCCACCAGAATTCGTGATCTTTCAGTTTCCACGTAGAGGGCATTGCCACTGCTCCCGCTTGCCAAGACACTATATTTCAATTCAATCTTCCTCTTTCTGTTTGTTGCTCGCGGATCTGACTGTGGGTTTCGATTTCGCTGGCACCGGTAATCGCATTGACATAGAATGTGGCGTCCTCGGTACGAACTCTCCAGACAGGGGATAACAACTGTTTATCACCGTCATAGGATTGGCCGTGGTAGCCCAAAGTGACATCGGTGATAACGGCGCCTTCCCGGATCTGACCTGATTTGATCAGGGTGACCAGTGCATTTTGAGCTGACCAACCTGGTCGGGTGGCGGTCGCGTTATCTGAGCGGACCTGAAAAGGGATGAGCTCCAGACGGGTGATGCTCTTTTCCTTCATAAACACGCTCAGACGATCATCAAAGATGGGTCGGCCGTTCCACATGTGGAACAGGATCTGGGAATCTCCGACGGCTTCGTCCACCGACTTATAATGCTCCAAGCCAGGGATATACCGTTCCAAGGTTTTTTTTAAGTCCCCGGTTTGTTGTAAAGGAGTCCGGAAGTTTAGCGTATAATACCCAGATGAATTTTTCCTCCAACGAGGGTCCCGTTTGTGTAGATTCTCCATTTTGAGGGGTTCCGCCTGCAAATAGGAGACTTCAGGAGTATTTTCCGGAAGTGAGTCCCGGATGTCGATTTGTTTGTCGGAAGTGAGTTCTGTCAGCTCCCGCCGAGTATCCTGAGATACCTGGTGAGTCTGGGATTGTTCCCCCTTGGCCTCAAGCAATTGATAAGCGAGAAAAACATTGAGGGAGAGGAATGCCAAGATCAGGATGGATTTGGCTCTGCTCCAGTCCATTTTGCGCCGTCCCCCCCTTCTGAAGCTGTCAGGAATCCTTGTTTTCCATTGCGGAATTGGACGACCCACACCGGTTTTAATTGCATCTTTTTACCTTTCAAGGCAGCCTGGTAACCGGGATGGATGGAACGCAGATCCGACCAATCGGAGCCGACTCTCTTCAAGGCTGTGAAGACTTCATTCTGCGCCGGCAGTCGGTCTTTTTCCTCCCGTTCAACCTGGGAAGCGAAATAGTGGAGAGAGCGTTCGTAGGTAGAGACTCCTTGCCGGGCGGTCAGTCGAATAGTGTCCAATCCGGAATGCTGCTTGGAGGCATACACGGGGTATCCCTTCATATAAAGCTGAAACACGTAGTTATTGCTACCATTGTTCAAATCCATCTCCACCCGATTCAGGAGGAAGTTTCCTGTCCAGCCATTGTGTCGATTCATAAAGGTGGTAATTGTAGCCAGATCACTGCTGGGGGAGGCTTCCCCCCCTGTGTCATTCATAGGATTATTGTACACCATGGTCTGGTTTTGTTTGTTATGTTGCAGAGTTCGTCCCGAGTCTGAGTCCATATAGATATAAGTGGAATCAAACACCTGGGTTTTTTTCGGGTTGGATGGATTTCTAAACAGAATCAGAATCATATCATTGACATCAATTTTTTTGAGAGGGAAAGTGAGCCGATCCACCGAGGGGGATTCCTTGGGAAGATAAAAGGCATAAGGGATCTCCCTGTTCCGCAGGCTTTTCTTATCCAGGTTGGATTTCCCATTAGGGAAGACCGGATGAAGCACTTCTCCGTCCATCCCAGTTTCCTGGTCCAACCAATCGGTGTAGTCTCGAATCAGAGCGGTTCCTTCCAACACCGACTGCTCCCGGTCGGATATGAACCAGATGGTGACTTGATTGTTGTCTCCTTCTCCAAACAGCCAAATTCGGTTGATATATTGGAGTCCGTCGATCTCTTCATTTCCGGAGAAGAAGGTATTTACCACATCGGCAGGGAAATCCTGGTGAAATCTCAACTCCAGTCCCGGCTCATCTTTCATCAAACCGGACCATTGGGCGAGAGAAGGTTCCACAGATCGAATGTTTTCCAGCCGGGCATGGTGCAGTTGATCTGTTAAAGCCCAATATTCCTTGCCGGGAAGGATCCGTCGTTGCTTCCCTTCCTGATGCACCAAGATCTCCTCTGGGGAGATCAATTGATATCCCCCCTTCTTTTGAAAGGTTTCATGCCCGATTTTGGGGATATCTTCGACATTTTGACTTTCCTGATAGGAGGGCGAGCTATACCAGAGGATCCCGGTCTGGAGCAAACTTGCACCTACCAGGAAGGTTAAGGCCAGGGATTTCAGATGCTCCTTCACGACTGCGTCACCTCCGGCTCACAGGGGGGGAGTGTAAATCGAAGGGTAGTTCCCTTTTGATACTTACTTTCCAGTCGGATCGTCCCCCCGTGAGATTGTACGATTTCCCGGGCGATGGAAAGACCCAGGCCGGTGCCGCCTAAACTGCGGGAGCGAGCCTTATCCACCCGATAGAAGCGTTCAAATATTCGTTCCAGATCCTTTTTGGGAATTCCGATGCCCTTGTCGGCGATGACCACTTCCACATATCCATCCGAACATTTGCGGGCGGACAGGGAGATCTTTTTTCCCTCAGGAGTGTATTTGACCGCGTTGGATAGGAGGTTATCCAGAACTTGATCGATCTGATCCCGATCGGCGTAGACTCGAGGCAGGTCTTCCTCCAGAGAAAGTCGGAACTGGATCTCCTTTTGCTGGCATTGAAAAGCAAACCGGTCGGCGGCATCCACCAAGACGGATTCCAGGGAGAGTGGGGCTTTGCGGAAACGGATTTTCTCAGCATCCAGCCGGGACAGTTGCAACAAGTCATGAATCAGCCGGGTCATGCGCTCCGCTTCCTGCCGAGTCACCCGCATAAAACGGGTGGCCAGTTCTGGATCCTCCATGGCTCCCCCTTCATCCAGGGCTTCCAAATAGCTTTTGATAGTTGTCAGCGGCGTCCGTAATTCATGGGAGACATTGGCTACAAATTCTTTCCGCTGTCGGTCCAGTTTCTCCTCTTCCGTCACATCCTGCAAAACCACGATCAGGCCCACCGCTTCCCGACTGGCCCGGAGCACCGGAGTGAAGGTCAGTTTGATGATAGTCAACTCTTCCTCATCCTCAGCATCCAGCTCCAGGAAGGTTTGTCTCACTTCCATTACTGGGAATACCAGGGGGTTGGCTAGGAGGAGAACCTGGTTGATCTCTTCCCCATCCTCGATGGGCTTGTCCAACATCTCCTCCGCCCTGCGATTGGAGACGATCACTCTTCCCTTGCGATCCGTGGCGATTACTCCGTCACTCATGTTGGCCAGGACAGACTGGAGCCGGCCTTTCTCCTCTTCGTTTTGGGAGAGCGCATCTCGCAGGTGCTGGGCCAGATGGTTGAAGGCCGAGGCCAGCTTTCCGATCTCATCGTCGCTTTTGACTGTCACCTGACGGTCAAAGTCCCCCTCCGCCATGACTGTGGCCTGTTCGGTGATCTCTTTGATCGGATTGGTGATGGTCCGGGCGAGGACTACGCCGAGGACGGAGGAGCCTACCATGGAGATCACCGTGATTTTGATCAGAATCTCCGTGATGTTGCGGATATTTTCATACATCTCCCGCATCGGTGCCTCGATATAGACGGCACCAAGTACTCTTCCGTCGTTCTTGATGGGCAGACCGAACAACATATACCGGTTCCCGGCTTTGGGGATGATCTTGGTCAGTTTTTCTCCTCCTTGCAAGATCGGGTTCACCCAGGTGTTTTTCTGTGCTCGGTCGTTGTCATCCCCTGTCGTGGCTATGATAAAACCATCCTGATTCACGATCTGGACGGTATTTTTTTTATCCAGTGTGAGCTGATCCAGAATTTTGTCCAGTTTTTTACGGTCGGCATTCACCATCACCGAAGTGCTGATGACGGAACGGATGGAGCCGGCTTGTTTTTCCAGGCTGTTTTCCAGATCGTTTTCAAAGGTGAACTTCAGCTCTTTGAAAAAATAAACTCCGATCAGTTGCATGGAAATCAGAAGCAACAAACCGAATATGGTCACCAGTTTCCAGTGGACGCTGTTGAAAATCCGCAGCCATTTCATAGGGTTCACCGATCAGTTCCAGGATCTCGCATGGTGTAGCCGATCCCACGCCGGGTGATAATGTACTGGGGCTGACTGGGATCTTGTTCAATTTTCTCCCGCAGGCGTCGAATCGTCACATCTACGGTGCGGACATCACCGAAGTAATCATATCCCCACACGGATTGCAACAGATGCTCCCGGGTCAGGACCTGGTTGACGTGTTTGGCCATATAGAGGAGAAGTTCAAATTCCCTGTGGGTTAGATCCAGGGTTTTTTGCTGCTTGGTGACGAGATAACTCCCTTGATCGATTGTGAGTGATCCCACCTGAACCTGGTCGTCCGGATCCGAGGAGGATTCTTCGTGATCCCGGACTCGACGCAGGTTGGCCTTGATACGAGCCAATAGCTCCCGGTTGCTGAAGGGCTTGGTGACATAGTCATCCGCTCCCAGTTCCAATCCCAGGACCTTGTCCACTTCAGAGTCCTTGGCGGTGACCATGATGATCGGCATCCGGTATTTCTCCCGAACTTTGCGGCAGATTTCGATGCCGTCTGTTCCCGGCAGCATCAGATCCAGCAGGATCAGGTCCGGGGGTTCCTCGTAGATCCGTTTTAAGGCTTCATCCCCGTCATGGATGCACTCCACTGTAAAGCCTTCTTTACTCAAGTTGAACTGCAAGATATCAGCAATCGGCTTCTCGTCTTCTACGACGAGGATTTTGGCAGACATGATTTACCCCCCCTGTCATCTAAAAAATGCGAAGAATGATCCGAGCGTGGATAAATTGGAAAATAGATGATAAAGAACTCGTAAGGATAGGTCCTGTCCCGAGCTTCTGGACTTCCTAACTGGTCACAGGCCTCTCTATCACTGTAACATCAGAACGGATTGACTAGACATCCCCTAAAAGTAGTGGGATTTAGGCGAGGCGAGCTGACGCCCCAGTTTTGCAGAGATCGGGATCTACCCCTGTTACGATGAATGCACAGGTTGGATCCACAGATCGACTTCATTCATTTAGTAGGTCTGTCGGCGCCATTCTTCAAAGGATTCCCTAGGAGAACTTTCAAAGACCTGTTTCCAGGCGGAATCAAAAGGAATTCCCCGGGCAAGCTGCTGATGGAGGTGGTGGAGGCAGGAGTCCCCATGGTTTTCCACCATCCAACGGAGCCACAAAAAAGATTGTCGATAGGCGAGAGCCTGGTTGGGAAGTTGATGGAACTGGTCTGACAGCTCCTGATATTCATAGAGTGGATGACGGGACAGATCGTTCTCCGGAATGATCCATTCATAGCCGAGCTTCCGGTATTCCACCCATTGGGCAAAAGCCTCCGTATACCAGGAGGGATAATTGCCACCGGTATACCGGTCCAGATAGAAATGGGCCGTTTCGTGGTAGAGAGGCCCCTGCTTATGAAAAAGGTGAGCCCAGCGTGTCGGATCCACCTCGGCAGAAGGAAACTCTTCGCTCCACACTTGAGGATTCAATAGATAGATCGCGCCGGAAAAGTAGACGCCTGTGGCACTTTGGTCTTCATCCCAGAAAAAATGATCCTGAAGAGAAGATCGATCTGGAAAGAGAAAGATGGGAACAGGCTGGCTCGGATCAAATCCGTACGCTTTTTCAAAATCGGTGAGAACCCGATCCATCTCTTGCGCCACTAATTTGGCTTGGTTCAGGAATCCGGGAGGATAGGTTACGATCACGTTTTTTCCTGACCATTGGGGGTCATCCCGGAATCGCCAACTTTCCAGCACTTGATTTCCTTTATGAAGAACAGGTTGGGCAAACATCTTGCTCTGGGGACTGAGAAATGTGAGTAACAGGATGAAAAAGAGAAACCACATGCTGAAAGATTTTAAAAGAGAGGGATGTTTTTTGCGCATTTTTGCACCATCCCTTCTAGAGTGAACTTCTAGGTTGTTTGCTTTTACATTTTAACACATTCCGCAATTTTGGGCGGAAAAACGCTTCCTGAACAACTGGAGGAGGAATAGACTGACAGTGTTGCGACAAGCCGATGCGATGGAAGAGGTGGCTGTGATGAAACGCAAGCTAAAATACCGTCAGATCGCCAGCAAAGCCATGAAACATGTGGTGATGTGGAAACACCCCTATCTACGCTCTTGTCTGCCCGCAACCGCCTGGTATTCGGAAGAAAACATAAAAAAAATGATGATGCAATTTCCCACCGTATTTGTAAAACCAGATAAAGGCGGAGGAGGTTCCGGAATTGTTCGGATTCGAAAGCTTACCCACCGATTTGAAGTCTGTTTTCGAAAGAACTGCCGGATGGTGGAGGAAAGGAACTTGGGTCGGACTGTGGAAAAACTCTTGTCTCCCTCCCGCAGGTACATTTTGCAGGAAGGGGTGGAATTGGCCACGATCAAAGAGAGGCCCTTTGATATCCGGGTTTTGTTGCAAAAGCCTAGGGATCGATGGACTCTGAGTGGAATGGTAGTCAAGGTGGCTGCCCGGGGCCGGTTTGTCACCAACCATTGTAAAGGCGGTCAACCTATGGAGATGAAAAAAGCTCTGCACGCTATGGATGGAGAAGGGATTACCCCAGAAAAAACTATCCGGGAATTGGAAAAAATATCGTATTTAACTGCAGATGTGCTGGAGCGAAGTTTTCCAGGGTTAAAGGAGTTGGGGATCGATGTGGGACTGGATCGGGAGGGCACGCCGTGGATTTTTGAAGTGAACACCCGTCCTTTCTTTCGCATGTTCTCGAAGATTGGAAACCCCTCCGTATATCGGAAAATCCTACGTAACCATCAGCAAATTATCAAGTGACTCAGATTCCGGGAGAACTTGTCTATATTCGACAAAATATTCCGTTGACGATTCTATCTAGCCATTGATAGTATATTTGCCAAAAGAAGGGTTCGCGGCGGAATGGAGAGAAAAAAATGCAGCGTCGCCTTCTTTGCCTGTTTTCCGGTTCGGCTCCGTTCCGGCCGACGGCCGGGCGGAATCCAATTCAATCGAAGGCTGTTGAATCACTGGAATAGGGTGATGGAAAGGAAGGCGCGATGGGTGTTCTGCAGGTGCCACTTGTTGTGTGGCAGAACCGCCCCTCACCCGAAAAGCAGTCGATCAACATGCCGGATCTCAATCCATGAAAGGCGGGTCAGCAGAATGGCTATTACCGTGGGAGTTTACCTCGGAAAGAAAGACCGTTTTCTTCGCAACTGGTATGATATCCTGCCCAGAGGACAGTTTCCGTTGTTGGTTAAATATTGCATTCAGTCTTATTTAAAAGGAATCTACTTTCCGCTGAATACGATTTGTGATTCCGATTCCTTTCGGGAGCGGCTCGCTTCCATGAAAAAATTGTCCCCCACTCAGCGAAATGTGACGTTCACGGAAGAGGATGGTCCGGTGTTTAAGTGGGTGGAAGAGGTGGACAACGGGTATCGCAGTGAGGAAATCAAAACGATTCTGAAGGACACCATTGTACATACGCTCTTGGAGGAACATGAGCGGACGCCCCTGGCCCGGCAGCGCTACAACCATCTGTGGAAGAAGCCGGAGTCGCCGATGTACAAGCCTGCTACGGAGGATATGAGGATCCATTGGCAAGGCGGGGGAGAGTCTCCCCCGAAGGGACGGGAACAGTGGGCAGCGGGAGTGGATGCCTTTTCGGCAACCCGATCTGGAAAAAGAGCAGGGGGAGGTAGTCAGCGGGTTTTGTATCGTTGGCAGGATGAGGCGAAGGAGGGGCCTGGAGAGCAGAAGAAGGAACCTGCTCCCCGGTGGGTCGGTCGGATGGTTTAGAGCCTGTCGGGTCCTTCTTTAGATACACCCTAGAAGCGTTGTGAAAAACTCGTCATAGGGAGGATAGGGTTTCCCGTGGAACGTCGTTGGCTCGCAAGAACAACGGAATGACATGTAAAACCCCATCCCGGCCATCCCAGATCGATGTAAACCACAACGCTTCTAAAGCAGAGAGACCGAAAAAGAGAGGGTTACAGAGGGTCAGAAAAGGAGAATTATAAAAAAACAGCCCCCAGGGAAAGAGGGGGCTGTTATCAGTTACATATCCAGGCTGTTGATAAAATGGTTGCGGAGGAGCATCCTGTACTGCTCAAGCGTGGAAAACGATCTCGCTAAAATTGGGCGAATGCAGGCGTGTTCATTAGTCCTATGTTAGGTAGGAAATCAGGTCGGGATGGTGGGACAGCTACGATCTCTTGCAAAGAGCGCATAGCGAGACCCGGGAGCGGAAAGCGACCCT
>CAUGKZ010000038.1 GCA_959600065.1 uncultured Kroppenstedtia sp.
CCTCACCCGAGTCCCCGACAGGGTCACATGATCCTGTGGAGGATGGGGACAGGTTTTCTTGGAAGCCATCCCCTGGCAACTTCGGCAATAAAAGCTGTGTTCAAAAAAGAGCGGTGTGATTCCCAGCTCCTCTTCCTTAAACCGGGAAAAAATCTGTTGGGCATCATAAGTTCCGTAGTAGTCTCCCACTCCTGCATGGTCCCTGCCGACAATGAAATGAGTACACCCGTAGTTCTTGCGAACCAGAGCGTGAAAGACGGCTTCCCGTGGTCCCGCATAACGCATCGCCGCCGGATAAACTCCGAACAGGACCCGTTCCTGGGGATAATAGTGATTGAGGATCGTGCGGTAACTCTCCAGACGAATCTCCGCTGGAATGTCATCTTTCTTCGTCTCCCCTACCAGCGGGTTGAAGAAGAGACCATCCACAGTCTCCAGAGCGGACTTCTGGATGTATTCATGAGCTCGGTGCACCGGGTTGCGCGTTTGAAAACCCACCACTCGTTTCCAACCTCTCTCCGCAAAAATCCGCCGGGTCTGCGCGGGTTCCATCCATTCTCCAGAGAATAGACCATGGTCCGGAAGCCGGATCATCCAAATCGGCCCCCCCGCATAGATCGAAGAAGCCTCAAATAAGCGGGCCACTCCCGGATGATTTGAATCCGGAGTCCCGAAAACAGCCTCTGCCTCCCGTTGCTGGTCTACTCGGAAAAGACTGGTCACTTCCATCAGAGCATACACCCGTCCATCCGGTCCCCGCAGTGCCACCTGATCCCCTTCCCGCACTCGGCGGGCTTCATTTTCTTCCACCGGCAGGGTGACAGGCAGACTCCAGACCGTTCCGTCAGCCAGACGCATCTGATCCCGTACTGACAAATAATCCTCTTCCCCCAAAAATCCCTGTAACGGAGAGTAAACCCCGGTGGCGATACATTCCACATCAGATAAAAGTCGCTTATCAAGTTTCCATGACGGAAGTGATTCTGCCTTTTTCAACCACTCCTCGCCTTCCTGGCCTCGACAAAGACGGTCGATCAACTCGCCCCCATGAGGGGATGCCACCATAGGATTCAGCCCCTTTTCTCATATTATTGCTTTTCCGACGGGTGGAGGCCGCATTCCGTCTTGTCCATGCCGGACCAGCGGCCCGCCCGCGCATCTTCACCGGGTCGCACCTGCCGAGTGCACGGAATACACCCGATGCTGGGGTAATGACGATCATGCATCGGGTTATAGGGAATATCGTGTTCCTTGATGTAGTCCCAGACTTCCTCGCTACTCCAATAAGCTAATGGGTTCAATTTCAGTAATCCAAATTGATGATCCCATTCCACCACTTCAGTGTGAGCCCTTGTAGGGGATTGCTCCCGCCGGATTCCAGAGCACCAGACCGAGTAATTCTTGAGAAAACGGCGCAAAGGCCTTACTTTTCGAATCCCACAACAGGTATTGGGGTCTCGTTTCCACAGTTCTTCTCCCCAAAGACGGGCCTGTTCTTCCAAACTGCTTTCTGGGCGAACCCGGATAAAGGATTTGCCCAATACTTTGGCCAACCGATCCCGCGTCTCATAAGTTTCCGGAAATAAAAGGTCAGTATCCAGATAAAAGATATCCGTCTCTGGTGCAACTCGGTGCAACATGTGAACCAACGCTACATCTTCATAACCAAAACTGCAAGCCAACGTCATCGATTTTCCGAATCGCTTTGCACCCCATTGCAAGACTTCCCACGGTTTTTTGCCTCGGAACTCTTCAGATGCCAGTCGAATCTCTTCAGATGTCAGTGATCCTTCCCCGGTACTCTGGGGGGAATAATTGTCATCAGTTTGGTTGGACATTTCTTTCCCTCCTCCCTTCCTTCCATATTCGAATCGGCGTCAATTGGTCACATATCCCACACAAAAAAAACACCCTCCCATCAGGAAAGTGATTTCAAAGAGCCCTCTTTCCTTACCTACGTGCGTAAACCTGCCTACACCCGATGAGAAAGACCCTCGTCTCCTTCATCTGATACAATAGCTTTGACAAATCTCACTCAAGTCCATGTGAAAGGAGACTGGTGGATATGGAGCTGGTGGTTTATCTGGCCGGACAAATCCATGACGACTGGCGGGAGGAACTGCGGCAAAAGGTAAGAGAACGAGGGCTCCCCATCCTATTCAAAGGACCCCAGGAAAATCATGACCGCTCAGATGATATCGGAGAGAAAATCAAAGGGAAACAACCGGATCCTGTCTTTCGTGACCAGGCAGCCTCCGAATTCAACAACCTCCGCACCCGTGTCTGGATGGAAAAAGCAGATGTAGTGATCGCCCTCTTCGGAGAAAAATATCGCCAATGGAACACAGCCATGGATGCCACCATCGCTATTCAATCGGGAAAGCCCTTAATCCTCGTCCGTCCTGAAGGATTGATCCATCCTCTAAAAGAGCTGGCGCAACGGGCACAGGTAGTCGTTGAAACACCGGAGCAGGCTTTGGAGGCCCTGGCCTACATTTTGGAATGAATCAGCTGACACCGGTTTCCAGGAACCGGTGTCTTTTCATGGGGGAACTGACTCATCTTTGGGGCCGGGCTAGATTGGCTGGCCCACTTTCGAAAATGTAATAGTCAATATTGATATTCATAAAGATCATATCTTTTCCTGTCTTTTGGTCCCTAAGCAAAAGGAAATCCCGTCCCACCTCCCGCAACACTCCTGTGACCACCATCGCATTCCACTGATTATTGTTTTCATAGGTCAGGTGCAGAGTGATCTCTTTCCCGATGTTTCGATTCAAAACATCTTCCGTGTACACTCGTTCTGTCCGCCGTTGAGGGGTCTCATTGGCGGCAGAAGTGTAAAAGGGCGGTTGTTGCCAATAATACATCGAATTCTCTCCCTTCCTTCTTTATAAATCCCCATCTGGGACTGGACATCGGGGTAAAGGTTTTCTTATTCCTTGATGGAACCCTGTTTCCAGACGCAGGCGTGTCTCGTCATTGAGAAGGGGAAGACTGTGTGACAAAAGGTTCAACACATCCTAATAGACATCGGGGCACTCCTGGGGGGTGGGAATGTAGAAACAGTGGGACTTGTATTGTCCGCTGTTACTCTGGTTATACCAGGTCCCAGGACAGGTGCCTACCGGGCGGAAAAACCAAAGGGCATTGGTTGCCGGGTCCCTTCGTTCACCCTGAATGACCCGCTGGGCTAACCGAATGTCCCGCTCCCGAGCCTTTTGATAAAAATAAGACGATTGCACCGCTTCAAATCCTCCCGGTGACTGAAAGATCATCTGTTGCAGGGTCCGAATGTCTTCAAAGTCGAGACATCCGGCAACCACTCGGTTTACTCCGACGATGCCCACCAGGATCATCCCTGTTTCCCCTTCTCCCTCCGCTTCTGCCCGCATCAAACGTCCCAACAATGCGGTCTGTTTCCTATTCGTCCGGATTCTGGCCATCGCTGTCACCTCATTCTCCTCCACATCTATTCGTATTTTCATAAAAAAAGAACCGGCAACGCCGGTTTCGTGATCCTAAAATCAAATGAGGAGTCCGTTCATTTGAGAGTCCCTGTCTCTGTAATCCCCCCACTCCAAAGGATGGAGGGTTCAGACGACACCCTCCATTTCCGGTTGCTGCTCCTGACAAAGACCTCCGCCTTGGACGGGGCGGGAGACAATCTGGGAAAGCTCCAGCCCCAGCTCCGTCACCACAACCGAGGTATAGGAAGGGTCCCAACGGCGCAGGATGAAAGCCACCCCGCCACGGGCAGAGACAACGTCCACCACCTCCAGCCCTATCCTCTCCAGTTTTTGGCGTAACTTCTCCGGTTCTGGCACCTCCCCTTCACGTAGCTTCATAAAGAGAAATCGGCTTCCCCCTGCTTCCCCTGCAGGCAGAAGCATAGAATCCGACAAAGGCAACTTGGGAGACGGAAGGCGAAACAGATTGCTCAAATCCTCCACCACTGCGCTAGCAGTTGGCCTCTCTCCGGCTCCCCGTCCCACCAAGGTCACATCCCCAACAACATCTCCCTCCAGATGGATCGCGTTATACACACCTTCTACCCCGGCCAAAGGATGGGATATGGGCAACAAAGAGGGGCTCACGCCGAGACTGACCGGTCCTTTCTCCCCGTATTGTTCACCTGTCGCCAACAGCTTTACGACATAACCCAGCCTTTGGGCAAGTTCCAACTCCTCTGGTGTAATGTCCCGAATTCCCTCTCGGAGGATCTGCTGCACCGAAACCTGTGTCTCAAAAGCGAGTCGACAAAGAATCGCCAATTTGTAGACAGCGTCAAATCCATCCACATCCGCTGCGGGATCCGCCTCGGCATATCCCTTCTGTTGCGCTTCTGCCAGCACTTCCTCAAAAGAGGCTCCTTCCCGGGCCATCCGAGTCAAAATATAATTGGTAGTCCCATTGAGAATTCCCGTAATCCGTTGCACACGGTTGGCCTTCAAGAAATGTCCCATCGTCCCCAATACAGGGATGCCGCCTCCCACACTGGCTTCATACAAAATTTGAACCTGATGGTGCCGAGCCAAGCGCTCCAGTTGCACCCCATGTTTGGCCATCAATTCTTTGTTGGCGGTCACCACGTGGCACCCCGCCTCCAACGCTCGTTCCACATACATCCGTGCTGGCTCCGTTCCACCGATGGCCTCTACGATCACCTCCACCCCGGATTCCAAGACCCGGTCAAAATCCGTGGTGATCAACGGTTGCACTCCCTCGATTGAACGTTCCTTCTCCTTTTCTTTCACCAGAATGGATCGGACCTCAAATAACGTTTCCGTTCTTTTCAGAATCACATCCTCTTGGCTTCGCAACGTTTTGTAAACACCGCCGCCGACTGTGCCAAACCCCAACAGCCCTACACCGATTCGCTTCATCTCCGATTCCTCCTTTGAAAATGGAAAAACCCCCTCAGGATGGAGAGGGGGTGGACCGCAGCGGATCAATATCGCCGAAATTCATCCCACTCCCTATCTCTCAACGCTTAGGCGTTGCAGGATTTGGCACCTTGCCTGCAAAATTGCGCAAGCGGGTTGCCGGGTTTCATCGGGCCAGTCCCTCCACCACTCTGGATAACGAGTAGAATCCGTTTTCGATTGTAATTAGAATCTATTATGTAACAGGAGTGATCCGGGTGTCAAACCTTTTTCCATGAGCCTAAAACGGCCCCCTTCAGGGGACCGTCTACATTCACTTTCGACGGGTCAGTTCTTCTTGGGCCATTTGAACCAGTTCTTTCACCATTTGCCCACCCACTGGTCCACCCATCTTACCCGCCTCAGAGGTTTTCATATCCCCGTTGAATCCTCCGGGGCGATATGAAACCCCTGCTTACCGAGCCATTTCCATTTTTGCATCCACAGGACCCTGGATCTGCTTTCCGGTCTGCTGCTTCAACACCCATGCTTTCAAACGATCCATCTCTTCTCGCGCTTCCGGTACCAACAATTGACGGTTCCGTCGTCTCCGTGAAATGAAGCTCACCTCCTTTCTTCCTTAGCTTCCCCAAAGAAAAAAGCTGTCCCTCAGGACAGCTGCCATCATTTATTTAGTAAAGATGTGTTTTCCGATTTTGTGGATCTGTGGACGGCTCCAAATCCATTTGGAGGTAGCTGTTTCCGGGTTGAAATAATACAGGGCATGACTCGAAGGGTCCCAACCTTTGGCGGCATCTTCCACCGCTTTTTTCGCATCGCTATCCGGGTTCATCCAGATTTGACCATCGTCCACTGCTGTGAACGCTCCCTTCTGCATAATGACACCCTTAGCGGTGTTCGGGAATTTATCGGACTGCATCCGGTTGATGATGACTGAAGCTACTGCTACCTGTCCTTTGTAGGGTTCCCCACGAGCTTCACTGTAAACAGCCCGCGCCATCCACTGTCGGTCTTCCTGGCTCAGGGAGACTTTGTCCTTAGTAGCTGCTTTGTCAGCAACTTGGCTCCCATGTGACGGCGTCATTTTTTTCAACTGACCCCAGGTTTGTTGACCAGAAATTCCATCAATCCGTAAGTTGTGATCTTTCTGGAATTGAACCACCTGACGTTCGGTTTGCAGTCCGTAGATCCCATCACGATCAATTTTATACCCTAACTGATTCAAACGAGCCTGCAGATCCCAAACGTCTCCATTCTCGCTTCCATAGTATACCGTGGTCGGCGCCGCTGCCTCCGCCTTCTTCCCTCCGGTGAGGACAACGCCTGTAAGGCTGACCGTGGCCACAGTGAGAAAGATCATCAGTTTCTTTTTCACAGTATTCCTCCTTATAGCCTCCGAGGTTAGTTGACGGGTTCAGGATGAGGTCCCGACCGCACAGCGGTTCCACCCCAAAGTAAAGATAAATCCCCCGTACCTGAAGTCAGGATTCGGCTTGATTTACACACATTAGGAATTATAGTGGCTGTCTGGTAGTCCCTCAACACATAAAGATTGCTATGTAAGATAAATATTGGATATATAGAACAAAAAAAGCGCAACGAATGGATCGTTGCGCCGGAAAAACGGTCAGTTTACTTTTTGGCTTGCTGGTAGCGTTGGCCTACCTCGTCCCAATTGACAACGTTCCAAAACGCCTTGATATAATCCGGGCGTTTGTTTTGGTACTTGAGGTAGTAAGCATGCTCCCAAACATCCAGACCCAGGACCGGCTGGATACCTTCCATGAGCGGGCTGTCCTGGTTAGGAGTACTGGTGATAGCTAAAGAGCCATCCTTGTCTACAACCAACCAAGCCCAGCCGCTTCCAAAACGTGCGGTGGCTGCGTTGGCAAACTCCTCCTTGAACTTCTCAAAGCTACCAAAGGCCTCGTCGATGGCTTTTGCCAGTTCACCTGTCGGCTGACCCCCGCCATTAGGACTCAAAATTTTCCAGAAGAGGGAGTGGTTGGCATGCCCACCCCCGTTGTTGCGAACCGCGGTACGAATGTTTTCCGGTACCTGGTCGATGTTTTTGATCAGGTCTTCCACCGATTGTTCCTGCAGGTTAGCAGCTTGACCTTCCAGTGCCCCATTCAATTTGTCCACATAGGTCTTATGGTGACGTCCATGGTGGATCTCCATAGTTTCTTTGTCAAAGTGAGGCTCCAATGCATCCGAAGCGTACGGCAATGCCGGCAGTTCGTGTTTGGCCATCAATAAACCCTCCCGCTATGTAATTTGTTCAGCAAAGGGACATCATTTGAAACGATGCCTCTCTTAAATCATTTACCCACTTTTATTATGCAGAAAACCCTGGAAAATATCAACCAAATCCGTTCACTCTGTTTGCATCTCTCCCTCCTCTGGTGTATCAGATCCACTGGATCTGAGGCCAGGTCGGTCCGAAACGGGTTTCACATGACCTTCCATTAATCTTGCGAGCCCACATCACTCCCTGTCCATCGGAGGATTGGATAGCATAACACGAAGGAACGAAAGCGCGTGTCCAAGAGGTGCAACGAGCAATGAATCCAATCCACACACCTGAGATAATGAACAGGCGTGTGGATTCGCCACATTTTAGGTAGGAAATCAGGTCGGGATGGTGAGACGGTGAAGAGCCTTTGCACCCATAGGGCACAAGTCTCGCCAGGGTCGCTTTCCGCTCCCGGGTCTCGCTATGCGCTCTTTGCAAGAGATCGGAGCCCTCCCACCATCCCCGTCCCCTCAAGCCATATTTTACGATGGAGAACGAAAGGGTCGTTTCGTTCCCAATCATCCACTTTAGGGTTCATCAACAACCCTGTCATTTTCCTATTTTCCGAGACCCCGAATCAGTGAAAGTACTTCGGTGACATCCTGTAGGATGTAATCCGCCCCCAGCTCTTCAAACTTGGCCCGCGCCTTCTCTCCGGAAGGTCCAGTCAGAGTGGCGGCAAAATGGCAACCCATCTGGCGAGCGGCCAATAGATCCGCCACGGAATCTCCAACGATCAAAACCCGCTCTCCCCCACTGATAGGAAGATCGATGGCCAAGATGTCGGCATCGGAAAAATTCTTCCCTCTATACGCTTTCAGATAGGTGAAAGGATGGGGTTTCCCCAAGGGTCCCAGATCGGGTCCGCTCTTCTCCGCCCGTCGCACATCACTGGCCGTCACAATCCGATCGGGATCAAAAGCAGGCAACCATTCCATCGCTTCCAGGGGCATCTGAGTTTCCAAGGACGGCCGCCCGGTTCCAATCCCGAGGGTGACGGATAGTTTCAATTGATCCAGCATATCACGGATCGCTGACGGTTCCACAATCGGTATCTCCTGTTTCAGAAAGCCCGTCTTTTCAGGATAGAGAGGTGCTTTTTGTTCCTGCTTTTCATACAGGTCCCCTCCCAAGTACCATTCTTGATAAACCTCTAAACCCAAATTCCACAGCGAGCCCCCATGAGAGAAACAAGTAGCCTGAATCCCTGACCACGACTGAGCTAACCCATTGATTTGCCCCAGCAGGTCTCCCTGGTCCGGAGACATCTCCTCCAAATACTCTGTCACTTTTCCATAACGGGGTAGAAACTTGATTCTTTCCCTACGACAACTTTCTCCGATCCATACCAAGGTTTCCCTGTCCAGGTCTTCTGTCAGCAAGCGACTCACAAAATCAGGCTGTTTTGCAAACAGCTGTTTTAACAATTCCTGAAGCTGAAACCCAAATAAGAAGGCCACCATATCCCAGTTGGAATTAACCCCCTGAGCTTTCAGCCCTTCCAATATCTTCTCCCCGTCAAAGACGTCCCGCCGCACTTCTCCGATGGTTTCCTCATCGGGGGCAGGGGTAAAACTTCCCTCAGGCAATCCCAGCATCTGGTCACTGTACAATAGTTCCCATACCGCCAAACAAGTGGTATCAAAACAACGCTTCTCACTCAACAGCACCCCGTCCACATCAAAGAGGATCATTTCATACATATCAGATCATCCGCCTCCTCATTCCTATTCCCGATCTTGGTACTCACTTTACCAGAGAAAAGTGTGAATCCCAACCTGCAAAACGCCATGAAATCATAGGAATGAACCAAAGTATGAAAAAAGCTCCGGCAAATGCCGGAGCCTGAAAACCCCGGTTCCTGAACAGCACGACCGGGGTGGATTGGAAACCTTATTCTTCTCCCAAAGATTGGGCCACCATCTGATCCTCTTTTTTGATCATCAGATGAAGGGTGGCAGTGGAGAGCAGGCAGGTGGAAATCAGTGACAGTGCAATCGTTAACGCGAGTGTCATATCCGTTCTCCTCTCTAGCTCCCCCATTGGAGGACAGGGGAGTCAATGATATCTCAGTGTGATCATAACCCGAATTCTTCAAGATCTCATCAAGGAATTTAGACAAATCGGGCACAAAAGTGAGACGAATTTTCGACTTTTTTCTC
>CAUGKZ010000039.1 GCA_959600065.1 uncultured Kroppenstedtia sp.
GGTTTTTTCGTCCTTGAACCAGGTCCATTTCTAGTTGGACCTCTCCGACCCGAATCCCATAGTCTTCGCTCTGCCTCATCTCGTGATAGAGCTCTGCACTTCGCAAGAGGGACTTGCTGGGGATACATCCCTGGTGAAGGCAAACCCCGCCCACTCTCTCCTTTTCCACCACCGCGGTCTTCATGCCCAGTTGGGCCGCTCGGATCGCGGCAACATAACCGCCCGGGCCAGCTCCCAAAACGACGAGGTCGTAGTTATCAGCCATGGTTTCTTTCCACTCCCTTTTTCTTCCCGGTTGATAGTTTTCAGCGAACCCGCATGTTCAGGAGCGTCCGCTCGTTTTGCAAAAACGTGCTACGGGATTGGCTCAGGGTCGCAATCCGTTCCTCAGCCATGCGATCCGCAGCTTTGTAGCTGGGAATGTGGTCCCGTTTGGCGATTTCGAACACCCGACGGATCGTCTGGTAGATGCCCTCCACTTTTTTCATCGCCCGTTCTCGATTATACCCCAACAGCTCATCTGCCACATTGATGACACCACCGGAATTGATTACATAATCCGGGGCGTAAACGATCCCCATTTCCGTGAGAAGATCCCCGTGCTCATCAGTTTTCAGCTGATTGTTGGCAGAACCGGCGACTACTTTGCATTTCAGGCGCTGAATCGTGTCATCATTGATGACGGCACCTAGAGCGCAAGGGGAAAAAATATCGCACTCTACATCATAAATCGCGTCAGGGGCCACTGTCTCCGCTCCGAAATCCCGGACCGCTCGCTCCATATTATCCTGGCTGATATCGGTGACGACTAATTTCGCCCCTTCCTCATGCAAATGCTGGCAAAGTCGGTAGGCTACATTTCCCACACCCTGTATCGCCACCGTCTTCCCTTGTAAGGAATCGTCTCCAAAGGCCTCTTTGGCCGCTGCTTTCATCCCCTGATAGACACCGTAAGCAGTGACGGGAGAAGGATTGCCGCTGGAACCGAAGGCAGGGGAGATGCCGGTAACATAGGGGGTCTCTTCATGGATCAGATCCATGTCTTCCACCGTGGTACCCACATCCTCCGCCGTGATATACCGTCCGTTCAAGCCATGGATAAAACGCCCGAAAGCACGAAACATCGCTTCACTTTTATCTTGCTTAGGATCCCCGATGATCACGGCTTTTCCGCCGCCCAGATTGAGACCCGCCGCCGCGTTTTTATAGGTCATGCCCCGTGCGAGACGGAGTGCATCCTCAATCGCATCTTCCTCCGAAGCATATGTCCACATCCGCGTCCCCCCCAGGGCCGGCCCCAAGGTAGTGTCGTGAATTGCGATAATCGCTTTCAGACCGGATGCTTCATCCTGACAGAACAGGAGTTGTTCGTAATCATATTTGCCCATGTAATCAAAGATTTTCACAGAAATTTGCCTCCTTGTTTGTTTGTGGCTCCCGAAAGCAAACCCATCGATCCTGTCACATCAAAAAAAAATCCACAGGACTTTGGGAGCCACCCCACACTGGATTGATTTCGGTATGAGTGGGAAAGGAGAATAAAAATGAAAACGCTTTCCTACGTATTGATCCCCATCTTTCCCTCATACCAGAGCAGTCCCTCTTTACTTTCTCATGCTGCCACTCCCTTGTAAATGAAGCAATATCCATACCAAAGGGTAAATAAGCGGGATTTCAGCTATAAATCGACTCGGCAGGAGAGATTCTGCAAAATCTTGCAGTGACTCTGCTCCATATTTCCTGCAAAAGATTGCAATTGAGATTTTAGGTCTTCGATTCCGTCTCACGATTTGAAATCTGATATCGCTCCAACTTGTAGTACAGATTTCGGACTGAAATTCCGAGACGCCGGGCTGTCTCCGTTTTATTGCCCCAAGTCTCCTCAAAAACCCGAAGAATATGAGCCCGCTCCGCCTGGGAAACCACTTGTTGCAACGTCCGGCTCCCTCCCGTCCCAGGCTCTGGCAATGCGGGAGGTTCCATAGAGGAAGGAAGGGGCAATAAGTGTTCCTTACGGATCTCTCGCTCACTGTAATGCATGTGGATCATCGCCCGCCCCAGCACATTTTCCAGCTCTCTCACATTTCCGGGCCAACGATAAGTTTCCAATACATCGAGAGCCTCCCGATGAATCGAAGTCACATTTCGTCCGTACTCTTGATTAAATTTTTTTACCAAATGGAGAGAAAGCACCTGGATGTCAGTCACCCGTTGACGAAGGGGCGGAATATGGATAGGAAGCAGATTGAGACGGTAGTAGAGATCCTCCCGGAACCGCTTTTCTTGAATCGCTTGCTCCAGATCCACATGGGTGGCGGCAATCACCCGCACATCCACGGGGACAGGTTTGGCTCCCCCCACCCGGACAATCTCTTTCTCCTGCAGAGCACGGAGGAGTTTGGCTTGAGTGGAAGGAGAAAGCTCTCCGATTTCATCGAAAAAGATCGTCCCCCCGTCAGCCTCTTCAAAAAAACCTTTTTTGCCGCCTCTTTTGGCTCCGGTGAAGGCTCCTTCTTCATAGCCGAACAGCTCGCTCTCCAACAGCGACTCTGGAATGGAAGCACAGTTGACTCGGATGAATTGATTGTACTTTCGGTCACTGTCATTGTGAATGGCATGGGCGAACAGCTCTTTTCCCGTTCCCGACTCCCCCCGCAACAAAACAGTGGCCCGAGTGCGGGCACCTTGGCGAGCCTCTTCCAGTGCCAACTGCATCGCTTGGCTCTCGCCGATAATATCATCAAAGGTGTATTTTGCTTCCAAAGTGCGAATCAAACGGCGGAATCGTTCCAGTTCCCGGTACAATTCCTTGATTTCCGACAGATCCTGTATGATGGCGACGCTCCCTTTCAATTGGCCTTCTACTGTGATCGGAGCCGCATTGACCACCACGTCTTTCCGGTGGGATCCCACTTTCATCGGCACCCCGCGGACCGGTTTGCCCGTCCGGATGACTTTCAGGTGCATGCTCTCCCCCTCGGAGATGTCCGTATCCGCCGGTTTTCCAATCACTTCCGAAGGCGTCAGTCCCGTCAGCCGGGTATAGGCCGGATTGATCAGGATGCCGAGTCCTTCCGTATCCACGACAGAGATGGCATCATCGGAGGAGTCAATGATCGCCTGCAGTTGACTTTTCATACTTTTCAAGTCGGTCACCTGTTGCGCGAGGGAAGTCACTTCCGTGATATCACGGAAAACCGAAACCACACCGATTACCTGACCTTTCCGGTCGGTCACCGGTTCCCGGTTGGTGACGATTTTTTTGCCGTTATCCAGTTCCAGCGATTGATTCAACGACCGTTTCCCGGTCTGCAACACCTGATTCAGACGGGCATCGGGCAACACTTGATCCACCTTTTGGCCCATCACCCGGTCTGCCGGTTGTCCGATGAGTCGTTCTGCGGCCCGGTTGAACAGAGTGACCCGTCCCTCACGGTTGACTGCGATCATGCCGTCATGGGTAGAGTTCACAATGGCATCCAGTTCGCGCTGGCGCAGACGCCAAGCTTCAAACCACTGCTCTTTTTCCGCGATCAACTGCATGATCAGGTGGGCCACTTCTCCAGGAACCACCAACGTGCCCTCTCCTTTGACCTCGCACAGATGCCGATAGACCCTCGGATCCCCTGTCACCTCCAGGACCACATCAGGCCCTTCTTTCAGAAACGGATACACCTCTTGGCCGGTCGGGACCCCATGCCGTTTCGCTTCCAGAATCGCCGGTGCGTCTAGTCTGAGATCGACTACACCGGTCACGTGAATCCGTTCCATTTGGAACAGTGTCCGGAAAAAGGCGGTGCCGCCTTTTCCCCCACCCACGATCAGAAACTTTTTCATCGGCCGCCCTCCCGTCTCCAGTCTCCGTTATTCATCTTATCACAACCCAAGGTAAGGGATGGGGGGCATGGCATTCCCCGTTGAAATAGGGTAGGATAAGGAGTGGATAAGGGGTGGTCTCATGCTATATCAACGATTATTAGCATTAGTCTTGCTGTGTATCCCTGGTGTAGCGGGAGTCTACGGCTGGACCCTGATGAAGAATGTCATTTTCGAGACCCTCGCAGGAAAGCCTTTCGCTTGGCTTCCTTTTCTGGGAGGGCTGTTGCTCTTTGTTCTCGGAATGCTCTTTATCGCCGGTTTTCTCTTCTATCGGGAATCCAAAAGAAACAATGTGCAACCCATGCTTCTCCCTCGAAAAAAGAAAAAACTGACTCCCAAAAACGGGGTGGAAAAATAGAGTCTGAACAAGCAGGGGTTTCCGCAAAACAAGGGAAACTCCTGCTTGTTTGACCTGGAAACGGACACCAGTCTCACCGTTATGTTCCCTTCCGCTCTCTATCATGGAGTGTTATGGTGAGTAAGACCATCCTGAATCGAGGGAAAAATCACCCTTCGAAGGAGGCTGATGCATGTGAATCACCGTCTAGAAAAACTGTCCGGTTGGCTGAAGCATGAGCAAATCGAGCTGGCGATGATCCAGGATCCCGCCAATCTCTTTTATCTCACCGGATTTGAATGTGAACCCCATGAACGGTTGATAAGCCTGTTTGCCTTTCCAGAGCAAGAGCCTTTCATCATTTTGCCGAAGCTGGAAATGGATCGCCTGAAGGATTCCGGGTGGGCCTATGGAATTACTCCCTACGAAGACACTGACAATCCCTGGGAGGCAATCCATTCCCTGCTGAATGATCGCAAACTCCTTCCTTTCCAAAGCGTGGCGGTGGAACCGGACCACCTCTCCTATAACCGTTCTCAAGCCCTCCTCCAGTTGTCCCCGGAAGCCAAGTTGCTCTCCCTTTCTCCTCAACTGGAGGCGATGCGAGCCATCAAAGATAAAACTGAAATCCAATCCGCCGCAAAAGCCGCCCGCTTTGCCGACTTGGCTGTGGAAACCGGGATCGAAGCACTGAAACCCGGTTGTACGGAATTGGAGGTGGTGGCCCGAATCGAATATGAGATGAAACGACAGGGAATCCGGGAAATGTCCTTTTCTACCATGGTCTTATTTGGAGAAAAATCTGGCGACCCCCACGGCAAACCGGGAACACGCAAGTTACAGGAAGGGGATTTGGTGCTGTTCGATCTGGGGGTGATCGTCGAGGGTTACGCCTCTGACATTACCCGAACCGTCGCCTTTCGCTCCATCGGCGAAGAAGCGAATCGCATTTATGAAACGGTACGTCGAGCCCAGGAAGCGGCCCTGGATCAATGCCGTCCGCAAACTCCGATGATGGAGGTGGACCAGGCGGCCCGTCAGGTGATAACAGAAGCCGGTTACGGTCCCCAGTTCTCCCACCGGATTGGCCACGGACTGGGAATCTCCTCTCATGAGTATCCTTCTCTTCACGGAAAAAACAAGGACCTTCTCTCCGAAGGAATGATCATCACCGTAGAACCCGGAATTTACGTTCCTGGAATCGGCGGTGTCCGGATCGAGGACGATCTGGTGATCACCGCAGACGGTCATCAGGTGTTGACCCGGTTCCCCAAGGAACTGCAAATCGTCAAGTAACCCAAAAAATCACGGGACCTCCCCCGTGGTTTTTTGGGTTCGCAAAGGGTTATCGCCTCCCCACCCGGTCCAGGTAAGAGAGAAAACGGCTGTTCTCGATCACTCGGGTAAAGGAAATCACCTCACCCAACCCGTGACCCAGCACCAGCAGAAGATCCAGCAGAATAATCAGCCAGGGGGGAGAGAGCCAGGCCAACCAGATTCCCAATTGGATGCCTAATAGGTTGGAGCCGCTGTCCCCCAACATGAACCGGGCAGACAAATCCCCTTTCAACACCGCTGCCGCCAAACCGAGAAGCGGGAGAAACAACAGACCCTCCCCTGAACCCAGATGCAGAACAAAAAGCACTCCCCCTAAAACCAGATAAAATTTCAATGCCCGTCCCGGACGAAGGTCCAGCAAGTTGAGCCAATTGGTCATCAATCCGATCAGAAGTGTATGTAACAACCAGAGAAACCCATTCCCATCGGCGGTGATGGTGGCCGCCACCGCCGCAACCACCCCACCTCCCACCGCTTTCAGCAACCCGGTGGTCAGCCTTCCTTCCTCCATCAATGTTCGAAAATGCCCCGCAAATCCTTTGTCCCGATGGTTTCCCAAGGTGTCATCCAGCCACCCGAGAAAGGCTACGGTGATCGATGCCAACATTACCGCAGCAAAGAGAGAAAAGGAGAACAGGGGAATCCACCGGGACAAGCCGAGGATCACTGCGGATAAAAATAATAAGAGCACGGCCAGAAATCCCCCCAAGGAAGTAGGTACCCGTTCCCCTTTGTAATTGACAGCTGTCACACCCGCCGACAACAAAAAACGCCTCCACGGATCGAGGAAAAAGCGACCCACACCATAGGATATGAGCAACAGAAGGATGGACAAAAGCTGGTTCATGCAGGTTGCCTCCAGAGTCGGATCAATGTTCCCAAAATCGCTGCAAACTGTTTCCCCCGATGAACAAATCCCCTCCAATCCCGGCCTGTCTCCCGGTGACTGAGTGGCAACGGGATCTCCTGGAGTGTATATCCCTTCCGGAGCGCCCCCACCGTCATGCCCACTTCCATTCCAAAACCACCAGAGACGACCCCCAAACTCTCCATCAGTTCCCTGGTGACCGCCCGCTGCCCCGACAAAACTGCCTCCACGGTGGTACCCGTCAATCGGCGGACCCCATAGCGAGCCAATTTTTTAACCAAGCCAAATCCCCCTTTTTTCCGAGCGGCAGGAAAGGAGGCAATCGTCATATCCACATCCTCTTTTAGAACAGGACCCACTAAGGCACCACACAATCGGGCATATCCCTCCAGATCTGCGTCCACAAACAAAAAAACATCTCCCGCCGCCACCTCTAGCCCCTTGGTGAGAGCCACTCCCTTGCCTCCGTTTTGCGGAAGGCGAATCACCCGATCTGCCAAAAATTCCGCTTTTCGAGCCGTCTGATCCCGACTGCCATCGTCCACAACGATAATCTCATCGACTTCCTTCACCTGTTGCAGGGCTGACAGTGTCCTTTCGATTCGCTTCTCCTCGTCAAAGGCGGGAATGATGGCGCTGACAAGTAGAGTCTCTCTCATGGGGATGCCTCTTTTCTTCCGTTGGTCGCATCTTGAATCCATCGAATCCATTCAAAGGTTTGCAGGGACTCCCCTGTATAGGGACCGGGGAGAAAGATGGATTTCTCCGAGTTCATTCCAAAGACTGGGCGGGAAGTTTCCTCCCCCCGGCGCGGTATGAGCACCGGTCCCGAATAACTCATCCGAACATCTCGCATCCATTGGGAGTCATGAGGGATTTTGTCAGAGAGGTCTGGCAATACCACAATGGCATCAAAACGATCGGGCAAACTGGGAAAGGCTGATAAACGGGCAATCCCCCCTCCCGCCGCTTGGATCGCCTCCCTCAACTGGCTCACTTCCGTATCCGATCCCCCGAGCACAAGAACCAAGCGATCTTTTAACCGACCTTTGACAGCCTCTCGCAGCAGCGCCCGATTTTGTCCGCGCAGACGTTTCAGGGTTTTTTCCCGCCCCTGTAGATCCTTGCGAAGGCGGTCCTGATCCTTGGAGAGCTGATCCATTCTCAGTTCCAATTTTTCCACCAGAATTCCCTCCCGTTGTTCCAACCAGGAGTGACCCCCGCTACCTCCGAGAAAGATCCCCACTCCAAGGGAAAGGAAAACCGCGATCAGAACAGAAAAGAGGGTACGGTTCGAAATCATGACATCACACCCAGGAGGAAAATAAGATTTTGACGTTTAACCACATCAGTCTGGCCATATAAAACAAATGCGGATTTACTGTCGTCAAAGCCAAAATCGGGAAAGCAGAGGCAAGGGTCAACCCTGCAACCTCTCTGATCGGAAGCTTTTTGCTCCCGCTGTACAGCCGATGAACCCCTCTGGCATCCACCAGTTTGGGACCCACTTTGATTCGGGTCAGCAACGTGCTGGACATTCCTCTCCGCCCCTTCTCCAGAAAATCGATGACATGGGAGTGGGAGCCGACGGCGACGATGAGCTGTGCCCCTTCCTGGTCCGCCATCAACATGGCTACGTCTTCACTTATCCCTGGACAGGGAATCAAATGGGCCGTCAACCCCAGCCTCTCCACCCTTTTCAACCCCGGGGCCCGTCCATCGGGATAGGCATGCACCACCAGCTCGGAGCCAGCTAGAAGGGCCTGATCCGAGACCGAATCCATGTCCCCCAGGATCAAATCCGGACGAAAACCGCATTCCAATAAAGCGTCGGCACCCCCATCCACACCCACCAACACCGGATTCGCCTCTCGCAGATAAGGGCGCAACATTCGTAAGTCCCGTTCATAGCCTCCGCCTCTCACCACAATCACCACATCTCTTCCCCTCATCTTTGTGATCAGGGAAGGAATAGGCAACCGCCGGCTGACAAGGGAACGTTCCCGCTGGGCATAATCCAGGGTGTTATCCACAAAGGATTCCAGGGTTTCATCCAGATGATCTGTCGCCTCTTCCATCTTCTGTTGCCAATGACTCGGATCCAGGCGAAGCCCTTGAGCCACCTCCACCCAAGTTCCCGACTGCTTATGGTACAGACGGTCCCGATGGATACAAAGTTCATCTCCCTCCACAATCTGGTCCAGAACTTCACTGCCCATATCCTCGAGCAAAGGAACCCCAGCCTCCAGCAATAACCCGGCTCCCCGAGCTGGATAGGTTCCTCCGATGGAGGGAGCGACATTCACCACCCCGCCCACTCTCTTCTTAATCAGGCCCTCCGCAGCCACTTCATCCAAATCCCGATGATGGATCACAGCAATCTGACCGGGACGGACCCGTTGTATCAACCGTTTAGTCTGACGATCCACCGCTGCAGATCCATGACAAATCCGTTTACGGACCGGTAGTCCATAAGAAAACAGCATCGAAGACGGGCTCCTTTGCCTCCAGTTGACTACTTATATTATGTAAGAGTTCCTTCTGCTTCATACCCTTCCTTTACAAGAGACCGATTCGCCTCCGCAAAAGACTAAAGTTCCCCTCGAGATCGCAAATAAAAAAACGGCATGCAAAAGCATACCGTCTCGATCCATCCCATCCTTTAACCCACCTTGTGTTCAATCCTCAGCTTATCTGCAACCATGGCGATAAATTCAGAGTTG
>CAUGKZ010000040.1 GCA_959600065.1 uncultured Kroppenstedtia sp.
CCCACCCAAAATATGGCTAATCAACACGCCTGGCAGGAGATATCTCTCGACAGACGCGCCTGCGAATGGGAGACCCTTCGATCATCCGGCAACGACTCCTGCAATTTCTTACGGAGTTGAACCAACTAACGGCTAATATCGGCTGACCAGAGGCCCCCCCTCTCCATCATCAGGAGAGGGGGGGTTTTTGGGCCCTTACCAGTCAATGGTAGGGGGGCGGGGCGTTTTCGCTGGTCTCAGCCGGGTTGGAAACCTTTGTAAAATCCCAGGGGTTCCCTTCCTCTGTCCAGGCGAGATGTTGTTCCGACCGGGGATGAGCTGCGTAATCCACATCCAGGAGCCGGGCCAGTTCCCTGTCTAGGGAGACCAGATCCTGCCTGTCGATCTGCATGAGATCGGATTTTCCCAGGGCGTAGGCGACCATTTTCATCTCCTCCACACAGGATTTGAGAAATTTGGCCAGATGTTCAGCGCCTTGTTCCACATTGAAGTCTTCTTTGAACTTGCCTTGGTATAAGAGGACTTGAACCGGTGGTTCCAAGGGAGAAGCCAGATTGAACTGGGTGTGGAGCATTCCCACCAGTGCGATCGATCCGATATAGACTGCATCCGCTCCCAGGGCCATCGCTTTGAGAAAATGACCCGGCGTGGTCAGGCCGCCAGCGGCGATGACGGAAACCTCCCGTTTCACCCCTCGTCTCTCCAGGTGACGAATCGTCCTGCTCAGGGCGAACAGAGTGGGCAGGCCCACATCGTCCTGGAGAATAGTTGGGCCGCCATGGGTGCCTGCCTCCGCCCCATCCACCACAATATAGTCGATCCCCCCATCCAGTGCGATGTCGATCTCCTGCTCCAGGTAGTGACTGGCACAAGTTTTCAACCCCACCGGCACCCCGTAGGTTTCCCGCAGAGACCGTACCAGAGGTGGAAAGTCCGACGGATGGTCCACCCCCTCCAATCGGGTGTGGATGGGAGCACCCTCTCCATCGCGGATACCAAAACGCTTGCGAAAAGGCTCGTCCAACTGCCAGGAGGAACTTCCCATCGGCGCTGCCGCCTGAGCTCCCTGGCCCAACTGGATTTCAATGGCATCCAGTTGACGCAAAGATTCAGGATCGTTCATCCAACCCCCTCGATTGTACTGGCCGATAAAATATTTGGCTTCCCGACGCTCTTTCGGAACCAAGGGAGCCTCCCCGGAATTGGTGGCTGTCCCTGCCAGGCTGGCCCCTCGCGCCAATCCCAGCTTGGCCTTCAATCCCAACGCGCCTCCATAGGACATCCCAGAGATCAAGATGGGAATCTCCAGCTTTAGTGGCTTGGTTGCCCGAGGGCCGATGGTGGTACCGGTATGGATGCCGACCCCGTCCGCTGTAGGCATCCGATACAAATGTACCGGATTAAATGTGAGTTGATCCCAGGGAGAGCGAATCACCGGACTGCCCAAGGGACGTTCAATAGGCTTGCCCGACTCCGCCCGCATGGTCGCCTCCACAATGGCCCGCGGGGTCAGTTTTTGCGCAATGGTGACAAAAGAGAACAGATTCTCTGTATAAGGATCCTGGATAACCCGATCCAATACAGAATCGACCACCCCATTAGTGAGTCGCTTCATCAACCAGGACAGCATATGTCTCCCTCCTCCCGCCGGACTGTCCATGTATCAATGGCTCTGTTCATGCTGGTTCCCATCCAACTCTGTTCGCTTCAGTGGCTGTTGTTCCCAATGTAGGAGGGTGCTTTCAATCTCCTGCTGCCCGGCGGTAGCCGTTTGGACCCATCCCTTTTTGTGCATAGTTTGAAACAGGCGCATGTGCAATTCCTCTGTATCAGTGTGCACTCGATGCATGGCTTTCCGCAGCGTTTGATGAGCACAATGAATTTCCATATGGGTGATTTCCTGGATCAGGTGTTTTTCCATTATCAACAGATCTTGTGCCATTTCCCGTTCCAATAATTCCATTTCTATCCCTTCCTCCCTGAGGTAAAGCCCCCCCAACCTATTCGTTGAGGGGTCTAAAATCGTTGTTATGACGATTTAATCCCTCTTTCCTTAAACACTTAAATGGACCTGCCTCATCCTAGTGAACAGGAGGCAGATCTTCCCGTTCTCGCCCGTCATGGTTGCGAAGCTGTGTCAACATCTGCCCGACGTGATCCCGATGCAGTTGGGCCGCGTCCTGAAACCAGTTTTTCAGTTCATCACTCTTACATTTCTGTTCATACAGCTCACACTTGCGGACAGCTAATGCTTCCGCTTCCATCAGATCCTGCAGATGCAGTAGTTCCATTTGCGTCAACTGTTCCATGATCCTCCCTGCCTTCCCCTGGATTCTGGAATAGTATGAGTCAATTTAGGATCGATTATTGATGGTTCATAAAAAGACCTGCCGTTTCTCCGACAGGCCGCAGACTGTTCTCATCTTTTTTTACGGGGCGTCTTTCGCTTCCCCTGCAAAATGTCCATCCCCATCTGAGGGTTTTTCTGGATACTGTCGGCGAACTGTTCCAGTTCTCCCCGATCTACATCCACTTGAGTCACCTTCATAAGATAGTCCAGAACTGCAGGCATTCCCCCCCGCTCATGAACTCGTTTGGCTCCTTGCAGGATCTGTTTCAACTGTTGCTCTGTCAAGACGTTATGACCCATCACATTATTGATCAGCTGGGCCATCTCTTTGGTAGAAGGACCTTTGCCCGGCATTGCTATCCCTCCGCTAATCCGTGATCTATTCACCATATGCCGATGGGAGGAACAGGGGGCGGGTGTTTGTCTAAATCCCGATGATTTGGGCGTTCACAGTCCCGGAAATTCTTCAGATGCCGAAACGGTTGTCACCTGTATTGAATAAGCTGACAGTACAACTCCTAGTGGGGTTTTAATGGAAAGGAGGAGTATTCCATGTATGATCCCGGCGGCTATTCTTACGGACCCGTCTATGGATATAACTATGAAGGTTACTACGGCGCCGGCTACCGTGGAGGGGGAATCCTCCAACGCCTATTTTTGTTCCTTCTCGTGATCCCGGTCATTTTCTGGTTTGTGGGTGCCTTTTAAAAAAACTGATTCCCCGGGATATCCGCCTGTACACATCGCCGGATAAGTGCATAGCTTGTAGCAGAAAAGAGAAAAGGAGGGAACAGCGCCATCCTATCCGGCAAATACTCGGGCTTCGGGTTGGGTCGATTGCTCCTGTATTATGAGTGATTTAAGACTCTCTTCGCCTGGGTTGGGCTGTAACCCCAGGAGAAACCAAGCTCCGACGCTGTCGGATCCACAGATCGGGAGAAAAGGGAATCATCCCTTTCTCATAAAACGGCGGGCTCATCCAGCCTCACCGTTTCCCAAACCAAAAAAAGGGGGGAAAATCCATGTCCGGTTCCTATGGTTACGGATTTGGCCTTGGCCGTCTTCTGATTTTCCTGCTTGTCATTGCCACCATCTTCGCCCTGGTCGGCATCTGGGGATATTACTGATTCCAGATCACCCCCCTGAACGTCTTTGCCATTGAAAGGGGGTGTTTCCATGAGCTACGGGTATGGATTTGGCCTCGGTCGCTTGTTACTCTTCCTGCTTGTGATTGCCACCATCTTTGCCCTGGTTGGCATTTGGGGGGGATACTAATCCTCCCACCATAGGAATGCCCCCGGCTATTACCGGGGGTTTTGTTTTTTTAACTATTTTTAATAACCATTCACACATCTCACATTGGGTTTTCTCTTTGCCCGAGGAAAAAAAACAGGCAACCCCGTATCGGATTGCCTGCTCCTATCATGTCAAACGTTCTGCATTGCATTTTCCAGTGACTCCATCGTAATATGCCAGTGGGATGTATTCCAGACTTCCTTCCCATCTTTTACCATAATGGCCTGAGGTGATTTGTGTTGGACACCCAGATCCTCGGCGATCTGATTGGAAACTGGTCGGGACTCAATCACCTTAACCATGACATATTCCACGGTTTCCGGTGCCACTGTGGAGACGAATCTCTGATATTCCTCCCAAGCCTCTGCACTGATGGGACAGCTAGTACTGTGCTTCATGACCAAAGCAGGATGTTCCCCTGATTGGCGCTGGATCTGCTCCCATTCTTCCAATGTTGTAATCTCTTTCCACTGCGCCATGTGTCCCACTCCTCTGCTAAAAACTCTACCATGATCTTACCCTATTTTTTTGCCTTTGGGAATCTCAAAAGTGGTGAATTCTGGCGTTGTTCTGTTTCTTTTCCAAAAGGCTGATCAGCAATTGGTATTCCTCTAGCAACATCACCTCAAAAAATTTCATCTCTTCCCGCATCCTACGGTTTTCTTTGATCAATTCCCCCAGTTGGGTTTGGTTAGTATCCAATTTCTGTTCCAATTGTTTGATCCGCTCCCGCAGATGAGAAGGATCCGTCCGAGCGGCTGTGACGGTAACCGTCTCCTCATCACGGAAGGTTAATTCTTTCCATCGGATGGCACATGCTTGGGGACTGCGTTTCAACTTCATCGCGGCTTGGGCGAAACTCCGACTGGGAGTGAGCCCCCGCTGTCTGTCCTGATCCACCAGGGAGAGAAGGAATCGGTCTTCTTTGGGGTTCCAGGGACGGGACACATTCAGCACCTCTTTCCTCTGACCGCCGTCCTCTATGGAACCATGTTATGATTCCGCCTCCAGCTTCGACTCGACTCCCGTCCCGATTTCTTTGTTTTCAGTCCCTTCCCCCAGGGACTCCTGGCGATCCGCCGCTTCCATATGGCGTGCGGTTTGGAAAAGGCGAAGCAAACTGGTGTACCGATCCTTAATTTCATTCTGGAAACTCTCAAAGGCATCCCATTCTTCGGTCAATCGACTGTGTTCCGCCTCTGCTACCTGCAGTTTTTTCTCTTTTTCCGCCAGTCTTTTCTCCAATTCAGACAGCCTGGTGCGGGTGGAGAGATATTCCGCTTCAAATTCTTTTAATTGGCGAATCACATCATTTATAGAGATGGAAGGCTTGCGCTTCCGTTTCAGTTGGTTTTCCACCCGCTCTTTCTTAGCTTCCTGAAAGGCATCCGCTTCCCGTTTCCTGACGACGGCATTCCATCGAAAGCCGCAGGCTCCTGGGGTTCGTTTAATCTTTTCGGCCACCTCCTGAAAAGCATCCAGTTGGTTGCCGCCTTCTCTTACCGAACGAAGAACTGTTTCTGCCAACAACTGATCTTCTTCTTCCGTCCAACAGCGCCCTTTCATATCAAATCCTCCTTTGGTGCGCATTCTATCGGTATACTATGCTTCGGACGGCTGTCCTGTTCCAGCACGCTGAACTCTCGCTAGATCCATTCCATAAAAAAACCACCGGGCAGGTTTCCCTTTCCGGTGGGAGATGACATCTGATTCGGCTATCAGACCTATTCCTCCACAGACTCAGCGGAAAAGCAAGGCAGTGGACAGATTCCGATCCCCAGAGCTTCCACCTCTGCAGGAGTGATAATTCGTGGGCCGTCGGGGAGAAGATTCAAACACTCCTCCAGCCAACGCAGGACCGCTTCTACATTCACTCCGTCTTTTTCCGGGGAAAAAGGCCCTAGATAACCGACGGCGGTGGTGGCTAGTTTACGGGCTCCCCGAACTTTCCCTCGTTTCAGCTGATGCATGAGAGCCGCAACCTGGATTAGCCCGTGATAGAAATCGTCCTGACGTCGAGTTTGCCACAGTTCTTCCAACACTTCATGGGCTTCCCAGTACAATCCGGCATGATAACATTGGAAAAAACGATAGTAGAGCGGATGGAACACTCTGTCTCTCCTTCCTCTTGCCCGGTTTAAGATGGGATCGGGACCTCTTTGCCCCGGATCCATACACGGGTCACCCTTCCATATTCGTCAGTGGTGAGCAAATCCGCCCGTTTCCCGGCCTCCAAGCTACCCAAGTCCCGGTCCAATCCCAGGCGCCGCGCGGGGGCAAGGGAGGCCATTCTCACAGCCTTCCAGAGAGGTACCCTTGCATAGCGGGCTGTATTGTGAACGGCCCGATCCAATGTGAGCAAACTTCCGGCCAGGCTACCGTCTTCCAGGGTTGCCTTCCCTCCCTCGGCTTTCACTTTCAATCCACCGAGGTCATAAAACCCTTCCGGTTGGCCCACTGCCCGCATCCCATCCGAGATCAGAATCAGTCCATCTATTGGTTTGGCCTGTGCCAGAAGCTTGATCACAGTCGGATGCACATGAAATCCGTCACCGATCAATTCCACCGTGAGCCGGTCATCCGCCATCGCGGTACCTGCCACCCCCGGTTCCCGATGATGCAATCCAGTCATCCCGTTAAAAATGTGGGTCACATGGGAAGCTCCTGCCTCTACAGCGGCCTCCACTTCGTCATGGGTGGCTGAGGAGTGTCCGACAGAAACAACGACCCCTTCCCGAGATAACCTTCGGATCAGATCCAAAGCTCCGGGACGCTCAGGAGCCAAAGTGATCAGACGGAGACTGCCTTGGGCTACATCTAGCACCCAGTTGGCATCTGTCGGCAGAGGATCTGATATGTATTCAGGATTTTGTGCGCCTCGTTTGGCTGGGCAGATCCACGGCCCTTCCAGATGGACTCCGAAGATTTCCGCCCCTTTCGCCGATGAAGCATGTTCAACGGTATTCTGGATGGCTTGTTCCAGTCGCGGCCGATCCATTGTGACCGTCGTCGCCAAGAAACCGGTCACACCATGAGCCGCCAAAGTGGTTGAAATCTGGTGCAAAGCCTCGGGGGTTCCATCCATCACATCGCTACCGCCGGCCCCATGCACATGGAGATCAATCAAACCCGGCCAAATCCAGCCATCCACTCGGATTTCCTCTTTCACTCCATCAAAAAAGAGAGGGGAACCGACATATTCGATCCTTTCCCCTGTCGTCACCACCATTCCATCTTCCAACATGCCGTCACGGAGAATCACTTTTCCCCGGAATACGTTTCTCCCTGTCTGCTTCAACACTTCGCCCCCTTTTGTTCGCCGAAGCTACGGGATTTCCATCAGCTTAACGCTGAACCCTCAACTTGTCAAAGAGGCCTTTGTCAGGCTGGGTTGGTCCTATAAGTTGCCGGGAACGACTTTTTCGGATAAATTGAAAAAGACTTCACTCCAAATATACAAATGAGGGATGGGCATGTCTTTTAACGAACAGCTGGAAAAGTACGCAGAGTTGGCCGTCAACGTGGGGGTACATGTGGAGCCGGGACAAACCCTGATGATCCAAGCTTCCATCGATACGGCGGATTTAGTGCGACTCATTACGAAAAAAGCATATCAAGCGGGAGCAAAAAAAGTACATATCGAGTGGCAGGACCCAGTTTGCACACGTTTGCACTATGAACTTGCACCATTGAAAGCTTTTGAAGAATATCCTCGTTGGCAAGCAAAGTCCCGGGAGGAGCTTGCCGAAAAAGGCGGCGCTTACCTGGTGATCGAATCCAATGATCCCGAATGGTTGAAAGGGGTGGATTCCGGGAAGATTCACACCGCCTCCAAATCTGCGGGCATCGCCTTGAAAAAATGGCGGGAATATATGCTTTCAGACCAGATGAGCTGGTGTATCATCGCCGCTGCCTCCCGCCCCTGGGCCAAAAGAGTTTTCCCGGAAAAAGAGGAAACAGAGGCATTAGAGGCCCTCTGGAACGCGATCTTTCAAGCCACCCGGGTGGATCAGGAAGATCCCGAGAGTATGTGGAAAAAACACAACACTTCTCTACAAGAAAAAATGGCTCTTTTGAATCAAAAAAGGTACAAAAAACTTCACTATCGTGCCCCGGGTACCGATTTAACCGTGGAATTGCCCACTCATCATGTTTGGTGCGGCGGAGGTACTGAGAATAAACGGGGCATCCAGTTCAATCCCAACATCCCCACCGAAGAGGTGTTCACCGCCCCACTGAAGCTGGGGACATCGGGAACGGTTCGAAGTACCAAACCTTTGAGCTATCAAGGAAATCTGATCGAAAACTTCACCTTTCGGTTTGAAAAAGGAAAAATCGTGGACATATCTGCAGAAAAGGGATTGGATGCCCTACAATCTATAATCGAAATCGACGAAGGAGCCGGATATCTAGGAGAGATTGCACTGGTTCCCCACAATTCCCTGATTTCCAATACCGATCTCATCTTCTATAACACTCTCTTTGATGAAAATGCCTCCTGCCATTTAGCGATTGGAGCCGCTATTTCTACCTGTATTGAAGAGGGAGCGAAGCTGTCCTCGGAAGAGTTGCAAAAAGCTGGGGTGAATACAAGTATGACCCATGTGGATTTTATGATCGGCTCTGCCGACCTGGACATTGACGGCGAAACCGATGAAGGAATCCGGGAACCGATCTTCCGCAAGGGAAACTGGGCACTCATCTCCTGAATCCATGAGAAACACGGCCTTAGAACTCGCAAGGAAAGAGGCCGTGTTTTTTCTAATATCGGATCCAGAGAATTGATACCGAATCCAGGGTTGATGTCATCCGAAAAAAAGGAGATACAAACAAGAAAAAGACCAGGGTGAAAACCACCTGGCCACATGAAAGAGGGTCAAGATTAAGGAGTTAAGAAGCGTGGTAGCATAAGCAAGGAGGTCAACCTCGCTTATAGAATGATCATAACATAGGCTTCGAATTTTGTCGATGTTTGTTTGAAAATTTTTTTGATTTGCTTTTTGACCCGGTTTTAAGAACGGACTCTCAAAAAGCGCATAAAAATAGGCAATCCCTTCTTTTCACGCCGTTGGGCACGCATCGCTTTTTTGAAATGCGCTTTGGCAAGGCGATCGTGAGTATGAGTAAAAACAGCTTCTTTCAAAAAATGGACTTCTTCCGTCAATTCTTCCAAACGGAACAACACCCGAGCATATACTTCAAAATAGCGAATCTCATTCGTTCGAAAGCGAGAGGCAATTTCCAAATGGAGAAAAGCCTGTCCCTTCCGCCCCGTCAGAGCATAGACTTCCGCCAGAAGCGCATGAGCAAAGGCATCCTGCGGATTGAGAGTCAAACCTTTCAACAGATGAGCCTGTGCTGCCTTCGGTGCACCTTCCAACAGCAAAAAACAACCATACTCCCGGTGGACTTCACTGCAATCCGGGTGTTTCGACAAAATTTTCTCGAAAAGGGATCGGGAAT
>CAUGKZ010000041.1 GCA_959600065.1 uncultured Kroppenstedtia sp.
ACTTGCCATGTGATCACTGGCCCTGCTCCACTTCCATGGGATACTTCTCCCCGACTTTGTCCCCCTGCTCGACGGTCGATTTGGAGTGGCCTCACCTGGGGCATCGGAGCAATCAACACACCTGCTCCAGGACGTACCTGGTCATTCAATGAAGGAGAAGAAGATCCTTTGCGCTTTTTGCAGGAGATCGGTGTCCATGTGAATGCATGGGATCTGTATAAATGGGGAGCAACCGGGGAACAATGAATTAAAAAATTGAAAAGGGTGGGTCGATCTTGGATAAAAATGATCAGATCCGCTGCATCGTGTGTAATGAATGGCACGAACAAGGAATCGGAGTTCTGGATGGATTTATCTGCGAAACATGTGAACAAGAAATCGTTCAAACCGATGTGAAGGATCAAAAGTATCCACACTTTGTGACGCGCTTAAAGTTGTTATGGATGGATGGGAAGAACCAGATCGAACGGGGACTGTAAACAGTTCCCGTCTCTTTTTTTGGGGGGGAGACATATGAATCAGAAAGAGGCTCCGCTGTTTGAAGCTCTCTGCTTTCATAAAGGTCAGAAACGGGGAAACTACCATGTCCCAGGACATAAGCAGGGACAGGCTTTTGATCCTTTGGGGCGGGATCTCTTCGGGGAGTTACTTACCATCGATCTGACGGAGATCGCGGAGTTGGATGACTTGCATCAACCTGAAGGTGTGATTCAGCAGGCCCAGGAATTAGCTGCGGCGGCCTTTGGTGCCGATCAGACTTTTTTTCTGGTGGGAGGGAGTACAGCGGGGAATATCAGTCTGATCTTGGCCTCCTGTCAACCGAAGGATCAGTTAATCATCCATCGAGCCTCCCACCAATCTGTCTTCAATGGCTGCCACCTGGCCGGGGTTCGTCCGGTTTTTCTGTCTGGAAGGGGAGATGTTCCCTTGGGGGGAGAAATCACCGGAGAAGACCTGGAGGAAGCGCTCCTGCGTCACCCTGGAGTGAAGGGGGTGTTTCTTACAAGTCCCGATTACTTTGGCAGGTTGCAACCGATTTCTTCATTAGCAGAAATATGTCATCATCACGGGGTGCCACTGATGGTGGATGAGGCCCATGGTGCTCACTTCCAATTCCATCCCCAGCTGCCGCCCTCGGCATTGACCCAAGGAGCGGATGGGGTGGTTCAGTCGACTCACAAAATGTTGACAGCCATGACCATGGGGTCCATGCTCCACCTGAAGGGAAGACGGCTGGACTGGGACCGGGTGGCCAAAGCTTTAGGAATGATTCAATCAAGTAGTCCGTCCTATCCTTTGATGGCTTCTCTGGACTTGGCACGGCGTTGGATGGTGATGGAAGGATCCGAGCAACTGCAAAAAACCCTGCACCAGGTAGCACTGATTCGGGAAGAAGTGGCAGGGATGAGACATTTACAAGAAGAGTTGCAACCGGGAAGCGACCCTTTGAAAATGAGCATCAAGGCGGATCGGAGCGTCTCAGGGTACAGAATGCTGAGCTGGTTGGAGAAAAGAGGGATTGACGCGGAATTGGCGGATGATAAGAAGGTGTTATTCGTTCTCTCTCCTGGGATGGAAGAGGGCGAGTCGCTTCGGTTGATCGAGATTCTGCGTCGGTTGGACCAAGTGGTTCCAGAATGGGAGGAAGATCCCTGCCCACCGGTCCCCGAGATCCCGGTGCTGAGTGAAAGTCATATGTCCTGGGAACGTCTCCGGTGGGTGACTGGGGAAACCGTGTCGTTTCCGCAAGCGGAAGGGAGGATCGCCGGGGAGATGGTGGTTCCTTATCCGCCTGGGGTTCCAGCGGTGTTGCCCGGTGAGATATTAAGTACAGAACAGATCCGACACATTCTTCACACACTTGACAAAGGTGGGCGGGTCCGAGGCTTGACCCCCGGTTTCCCCCCAGGTCTGCACGTGATAAAATAATAGTAAATATCAGGGCTGTTGATAAACCATAAAATGGGTGATGGAAGGCGGTTCCTCCCAAGGGATCCTTGATTCGAAGTGAAGATTGACCCTCGGCATTACCATTTCAATGGAGGTCGTGCCCCAGGCACCACCCTTCCGATGGGCTGAAGCTCTGGAATGAGAGCGGGTCGACGTAAATTACAGCACTTCTAGGATGCTAGTTCCCTGGTTGCTTTCGTCACTTGGTGTATCGGAGCGGATCGAATAGGATCTTTCCGCTTAAATAGGGCGAATCAACACGCTCGGCTTAGATTAATAAACTATGGAGGAGCGCTGTGAAAGGTTGCTTTATTACGCTTGAGGGACCTGAAGGTGCGGGGAAGTCCACGCAGGTCACACGGCTTCAATCTTATCTGGAAAAATGCAGAATCCCCTGTGTAACCACTCGTGAACCAGGGGGGACTTCGATAGGGGATCGGATTCGGGAGATCCTGTTGGACCCTGGAGCAAGGGAGATGTCTCTGCGGGCAGAGATGCTCCTGTATGCCGCTTCCCGGGCACAATTGGTGGAGGAAGTTATTCAGCCCGCCCTTGCAAAGGGGGAGACGGTACTCTGTGACCGGTATGTGGATTCCAGTATGGTATATCAGGCATACAGTGCCGGTGCAAACCCGCAGGATGTGCTACAGGTCAACGAGGTGGCCATCCAGGGGCTGATTCCCGATCGGACTTATTTGCTGGACCTCCCTTTGCAAGAGAGTATTCGCCGTTTGGAAAACAGGGGAATTTCGAGGGACCGCATCGAATTAAAAGGACAAGCTTATCATCAAAAGGTGAGAGACGGGTTCCATCATCTGGCCACTCTTCACCCGGAGCGGTTTTGTATCATCGATGGTACCCTTTCCGCCGACGAGGTTTTCCGCCGAATCGTGGTGGATCTTCAGAAAACGCTGGGTGACAAAATTCCCTTGCGGGAGGATGGTTCAGGATGAGGATGGTAATTGCGGTGGTTCAGGATCAAGACAGCAACCGCTTGTCCGATGCCTTGGTGAAAAATAATATCCGGGCTACCAAACTGGCCAGTACCGGAGGCTTCCTCAAATCCGGCAACACCACCTTTTTGATTGGAATCGAAGATGATCGGGTGGATGGGGTTTTACAAATTATCAAGGAGAATTGTAGCTCCCGGAAACAGCTGATGTCACCGATCTCTTCCATAGGGGGAAATCCGGACTCCTATGTTCCTTATCCGGTGGAAGTGGAGGTGGGCGGTGCCACCGTCTTTATCCTTCCCGTTGATCGGTTTGCGCAGTTTTGAAGGAAAAAACGGGGGCTGAACATGTCTTTTGCAGAGATTCGTGGACAGGACCAGGTGATGCAGTTACTGAAAAACGCTTTGAAGAATGAAAGGGTTGCCCACGCCTATTGTTTTGCGGGTCCGGAAGGCGTTGGAAAGAAAAAGGCTGCCATCGAATGGGCCAAGGCACTCAATTGTGAAAATCAGGATCAAGCACCTTGTGATCATTGCCGATCCTGCAGAAGGATCGGCAACGGAAATCATCCTGATATCACCATACTGGAACCCGATGGATCCTCTATCAAAATCGGACAAGTACGAGAACTGCAACGGAGGTTTTCCTTCTCCCCACCTGATGAGGTCACCCGAGTGGTGATTCTGCATCAGGCAGAGACACTCACCCTGCAGGCGGCCAATAGTCTTTTGAAGTTTTTGGAGGAACCTGTGACCCGGATGGTGGCTGTTCTCATCACGGAACAGATTCATTCCCTCCTTCCCACGATCCTCTCGCGTTGTCAATTGCTCCGCTTTCGTCCTCTGCCTCCGGCATGGATTGAATCTTCGTTGGTAGATACTGGAGTTGACCCGGCCTATGCGCGGATTGCGGCCCACTTGGTCTCCGGGGTGGAGGCTGCGGAAAGATTAGCAAGGGGCGACAAATTTGCTCCTGTTTGCGAGCGAATGATAAGATGGATGGGGGAGATCCCCTCCGGCAAATCGAATCCACTGGTGGAGATCCAGACGGTTTGGTTGGCTGACTTTGACCCGGGAGAGATGAATCTTTTGTTGGATCTGTCTCTTTTGTGGTTGAGAGACTTGCTACATGAGCGTTTGGGTGTCATCGGAGATTCGGTCTTCGTCGGATGGAAGGAATCTCGTCAGCACCAAGCGTCCCGCTGGACTCTCTCTAGCTTGCTCAATGGGATGGACGCGGTGATTCAGGCTAGGCAAGCTTTGGCTGGACCCGTTCAACCCCAAGCAGTTTTGGAGAGGATGGTGCTGTCTATGCAAGGGGGACCCAAACATGTTGTCAGTCGTAGGCGTCCGTTTCAGACAAGCGGGTAAAATATATTATTTTGATCCTGGCGATTTGGCGATCCAGAGGAATCAATCTGTGATCGTCGAAACCGTTCGTGGTATCGAATTTGGGACGGTGGTCATCGGCATCCGCCACGTGAGCGAAGAAGAGGTGGTTTTGCCTTTAAGGCCGGTACTCCGGACGGCCACTCCAGAAGATGTGGAACAGATGGAGACCAACCTGAAGGCGGCGGGGGAGGCTTTATCCATCTGTGAAGAAAAGATACAAAACCATGGGTTGGAGATGAAACTCGTGGATGCGGAGTACACCTTCGACCGGAACAAAATCATCTTCTACTTCACCGCAGATGGCCGGGTTGATTTTAGAGAGCTGGTCCGTGATTTGGCATCAGTATTCCGGACTCGAATCGAATTACGTCAAATCGGGGTTCGGGACGAAGCCAAAATGCTTGGTGGAATCGGACCCTGTGGCCGGGTTTTGTGCTGTTCGTCCTTTTTGGGGGATTTTGAACCGGTATCGATTAAAATGGCGAAGGATCAGAATCTCTCCTTGAACCCGGCTAAGATCTCCGGTTTATGCGGTCGCTTGATGTGTTGTCTCAAATTTGAAAATGACACCTATGTAGAGGCCAAGCAGTTGATGCCGGATGTCGGTACCCGGGTCACCACTCCGGAAGGTGACGGTCGGGTGGTGGTATTAAATCTGTTGGAACGTCGGGTACAGGTCGAGCTGGCCGAATCGGGCCGGAGGGTGGAACATCCGGCAGAAGTCGTGAAAGCCCAGGTTTAGATGAACCAACTATCCTTGGGGACCTGACGGAGAGAGCCTCATGTTCCTGGGCGATCCTGAACAGACAGCGGGTGATTGAGGTGGGGGGCTTGGACAAGCGGGCCATTTTATCCCGGATGACCCGGATTGAAGACCAAATCGGAGAATTGTATAAAGAACTGGGTGGTTTGAAGCTGGAAATTGTTCAAATGCTGGAGGAAAATACACGGTTGGTTTTGGAAAATGAGGCATTGAAGGAACAAATGGAACAGAAACAAACAGGGAAACCGGAATCCGATTCCCAGGAGATCGCCGGTGAGGGACATGACAATTTGGCACGTCTCTATCACGAGGGATTTCATATTTGCAATGTCCATTACGGGAGCATGCGCGAAGAGGGTGACTGCTTGTTTTGCCTCTCCTTCTTGAACAAAACATCTCAGGAGGATGACTGAAGTGCCGGTGCTACCGGCACTTTCTTTCTGCTTCAGATGGAGTTGAGGAGATCATTGGAAAGAAACTATGTGGTCTACATACTGGAATGTGGCGATGGCACACTCTATACCGGAATCACCAACAATCTAAAACAACGGCTTAGGCAACATCGACAGGGAACCGGAGCAAAATACACACGGGGCAGAGGGCCTTTCACTCTGAAATGGTTAGAAACAGGAATCACCCGTTCCCAAGCTCTGCGGCGGGAGCGGGAGATCAAACAGTTGAGCAGGGCACAAAAGATGGAACTGATTCAAAGGAGGACGCAGGGTGAAGGGACAAAAGAGTTTTGAATCTGAGGGCGGCGTGTTGTATGTGGTGGGCACACCGATCGGCAATCTGGGAGATTTGAGTGAACGGGCCAAGCAGATACTGACGGAAGTGGATCTGATCGCCTGCGAGGATACACGGCATACACGGAAACTTTTATCCCATCTGGGGATTTCGAAGGCGATGACCAGTTATCACGAACATAATCGTTTGGCCCGTCTTTCCTCACTTCTTAGCCGGTTACAGGAGGGAGAGAACATCGCATTGGTGAGTGATGCGGGGATGCCCGGGATTTCCGATCCGGGAGAGGAGTTGATTCGCGAGGTGGTACAGGCGGGAATGCCTGTGATCCCTGTTCCGGGTCCAAATGCGGCTCTGAGTGCCTTGGTCGCCTCGGGGATTAAGCCGCAACCTTTTCTGTTTATCGGATTTCTCCCCAGAAATGCAAAAGAACGGAGGGCAGAATTGAACAAATGGAAAGAGACGCCCGCCACCTTGATCTTCTACGAGGCACCCCATCGAATTCAGCCGATGTTGAAGGATGTGTTGGAGGTGTTGGGCGATCGCCAAGCCGCCCTGGCCCGCGAACTGACGAAAAGGCACGAAGAGTGGATGAGAGCCCCTCTTTCTGTATGTCTCCGACTGTTGGAAGAGAGAAAGCCTCGGGGAGAGTGGACGGTGGTGGTGGAGGGGGCGCCTGCCGGTGGGAACCAGGTGGAAGAAGAACCGAATGTCACCTGGTGGCGAGCTTTGACGGTAAGGGAACATGTCGATTGGCATATTCACCGGGGAAAAAGCAAAAAAGAGGGCATCCAAGCGACGGCGGCAGAACGCTCTCTTCCCAAGCGGGAAGTGTACAATGAGTATCACCGGGAGATGGATTCATGATCGAGGGGAGGTCTTTTTCCTTCTCTCGATTTCATTTTTCCCAAAAGGAATGAGGCCCTTGGATATAGAATGTATAAAAGGTATGAAGTCCTGTCTAGTTCATTGTGTATAATGCAGGACGAATCATAAATATTTGCAATACTAAATTCCTGGGGGTGTACAAAAAAATGAAAGCGCTATTGGGGAAACTGCAGCAGATTGGTAAGGCATTGATGTTGCCCATCGCGGTGATGCCAGCAGCGGCCTTGTTGATGTCATTGGGTGTATTGATCAACACTTTTTCCGAACAGTTGTCCATGCCTTGGCTAGCCGAGGTGGGAAACACCATGACTACCGGTGCTGACGGGATTCTGGGCTTTCTTCCGATCCTGTTCGCCGTAGGTGTGGCCATCGGTTTAAGTAACAGCGCCGGGGCTGCTGGCCTGGCAGCAGTGGTCGGTTATATGGTGCTTAATTCCATCGTGGGGATGAATGCCCCGGCTCCGGACAATCCGGCGTGGCAGGTCAAAATCGACCAGATGGGGGTCCTGGGTGGGATTATCACCGGCTTGGTTACGGCCTATCTATACAAACGATTTCATGATATCCGACTACCGGATTGGCTGCAGTTTTTCGGGGGGAGCCGTTTTGTTCCCATCATCACAGCATTCGTCATGTTTTTGTTGGGGATCCTGTTTCGTTTTATCTGGCCGCCTATCCAGGATGTGATCGAAGCAGCCGGTAACGGGGTGATCGGTGCCGGTGCAGTGGGAATGTTCGGTTACGGATTGTTGAATCGACTCCTGATTCCCTTGGGTCTTCATCACATTATCAATACTCTGGTCTGGTTCCAGCTGGGTAAATTTGAGAACTCCGCCGGGGATATAGTGACAGGGGATCTTTATCGTTTCTTTGCCGGGGATCCCACAGCGGGTACCTTTATGGCTGGCTTCTTCCCAATCATGATGTTTGCCTTGCCGGCAGCCTGTCTGGCTATGGTTCACGAAGCCAAACCTTCTCGGAAGGCAGCGGTAGCCGGGGTGCTTGGAAGTGTGGCGCTCACCTCCTTCTTGACGGGGATCACGGAGCCGATTGAATTTCTTTTCATGTTCCTGGCCCCCGTTCTCTATCTGATTCATGCGATATTGATGGGGACGTCCATGGCTTTGATGTATTTGCTGGATGTGAAACACGGTTTTGGATTTTCTGCCGGATTGATCGATTATGTGGTCAATTTCCATCTTTCCACTAAGGGCTGGCTCATCATTCCAGTCGGTTTGGGTTTTGCCCTGCTTTACTACATCATATTCCGCTTCGCCATCCGCAAATTCAACCTGCCCACTCCGGGAAGGGAAGAGGAGGAAGATGATAAGGGAGAAGCGGAAAGCTCAAAGGATCCGAAGGAAGTGGAAACCTCAAATAAAGCAGATGCTTCCGATGATCTGGAGGTTTTGGCCGGAGAGGTATTAGAGGCCATCGGCGGCAAGGAGAATATTGAGGATTTGGATGCTTGCATCACCCGGCTTCGGATGACCCTGAAAGATGACAGCAAATTGGATCAGAACCGACTGAAGAAATTGGGGGCATCAGGAGTGATCCGTGTGGGAGCAGGAAATTATCAGGCAGTATTCGGCACTCGCTCTGAGTTGCTCAAAGAACGAATTTTGAGTCAAATAGGACGTGAGGGCTGATCGTCGCAGGAATTGTCGAAAATATAAAATGTATATAATTTCAAAAGGGACCTCTCTCTAGGAGGTCCCTTTTGAAATGGAGCACCACACCGTATGTTTTGGCAAAATCATCTGTGGGAAGAACGCTTTATACTAACAGAAATATCAGGCTTTGACGCCTTCTTCCTCTTTCAGCAGTTCAAACATTTCTTCGATACATTTCTTGCTGACCACCTTGTTTTTATAACGGACGGTCTCATCCACTTCACCTGTAAAAATGCATGCCGGTTCGTATTTTTTCAACACGATTCGTTCGCCGTCGACATAAATCTCCAGGGCGTCTTTTTCTCCGATTCCCAGGGTACGGCGCAGTTCGATGGGGATGACGACACGACCTAACTCATCAACTTTGCGGACAATTCCGGTAGATTTGAGCATTGCGAATTTCCCCTCTCAGTTTTTAGTCTATATTTGGTCTTGGTCTCGCAACCGTCAAAATTCGACAGTAACGACATCAAAATTATCATACCAGCGATTCCCATAACAGTCAATATAACAGACCGCAATGATATAGATTTTTTTTGGAACTTTGTTTTCTGTCAGATCCGGGGGGTTTTAACTGCCCTTTGCCGTTTGCGGGGGAGGCTTTTTCAAGTAGAATGAGAAAAGAAAGGAATGGCGGATGGATAATATCCGTGTGTATGGATCAGAGGGGGGAGTGGAATTGCTTTTGCTGTCTGAGGTGTTGAAGCAAAAGCTGGAGGAGACCAACAGGGATCTA
>CAUGKZ010000042.1 GCA_959600065.1 uncultured Kroppenstedtia sp.
CTCCCCAATATGATGAATATGTGGATACATATAAAGCGATGGAAAAGCTTTATAAAGAGGGTCGGGTGAAAGCGATCGGGGTTTGTAACTTTGAAGTGGAGCATTTGCAGCGGCTGCTGGATGAGTGTGAGGTCAAGCCGGTGCTCAACCAGGTGGAATGTCATCCCTACTTGGCGCAAAAGGAGTTGAAGAAGTTTTGTGCTGAGCACGATATCTTTGTAGAGGCGTGGAGCCCGCTGGATCAGGGGGGCGAGGTGCTTCAAGACGAAGAGATTCAAAAGATCGCCGCCGCCCATGGCAAAACCAATGCCCAGGTGATTTTGCGTTGGCATCTGCAAAACAACACGATTGTCATTCCGAAGTCGGTGACACCCTCCCGGATCGAAGAAAACTTTAATGTCTTCGATTTTGAGCTGACCGCAACGGAAATGAAGGCGATCGATGCTCTCGACCGCAACGCTCGCAGAGGTGCGCATCCCAATGAAATGAACAAGCGCTAACTCCTTATTAAAAAGGTCCGTTCCCAACCGGGACGGTCCTTTTGTTGTGGCAAAGAGGTTATTATCCATCCGTCTCTCTTGATTATCATCTAAGGAATCTTCAACTTCATCTGGATGGTTCTTCGTTATTTTAACGAGACTTCCCCTCACCAGATTAGGATTTCTGCGAGACCAAGTCATTCCATGTGAAACCCCACCCTTCCTCCGATGCTTCCTCCCCGCTTTTGAGAGGGATCTTGCTTTTCAAAACCGGAGGGGACCGTCTTTCCTTAAACGCGAATTACCAGACACACTCTAGATTTTTGACAGACACTGGGATAATCTCTGTAAAGCTTCTTCGACAATCGCGCGTGGACAGCCAAGATTCATTCGAGCAAACCCTTCGCCGTCGGCAATAAAATCATTGCCACTTTCGAGAGCGAGCCTTCCTTCATGAATAAGGAGCTTTTGTAATTGATGATGGCTTAATCCAACCGCCCTAAAATCGAGCCAGGCGAGATAGGTGGCCTCTGGATGGATCAGGGTAACGTTGGGCAGAGAGGTGTTTATAAAGTTACGAACCAGATCAATATTTTTCTCGATATAGGCAGTTAACTGATCAAGCCAATCATCACAACGTGTATAGGCAGCGATGAGCGCGGGAACCGCAAACACATTGGGTGAGGTAATGGAATGAGTGGCCAGCTGTTTTTGCAGTCGTGCGCGAAGATCAGCGTTTGGGATCACGGTATAAGATGATTTTAAGCCGCCAAAATTAAATGCTTTGTTCGGTGAGACACATATCAGACAATGATCCGCAATCGAATGGGACAGGCTGGCAAAAGAAGTCGGTTGATGGCCATATAAACAGAGGTCTTTATGAATTTCATCGGATACGATCAATACATCGTTTTCCAAACAAATCCGGCCCACCTCTAATAACTCCTCTGCTGTCCAGACGCGGCCGGTCGGGTTGTGCGGATTGCAGAATATCATTAATTTGACCGCGGGATCCTTAGCCTTTGCCTCTAAATCATTCAAGTCTAATGTATACCGACCATTTTCTAGCATCAATGGATTGGTGACCAATTCACATCGATGCCGTTCAACAGCACGTTGAAAAGGTTGATAACCTGGCGTTTGGACGATAACTTTGTCACCCGGTTGACAAAACGCTTGAACGATATAGTGGAGTGTGCTGACGGTGCCATGTGTGAGTGTAATCCAATCTTTTTCGATGGTCCATTGATGACGACGTAAATTCCAATCCGTAATTGCCTGGTAATACGTATCCGGGACATAGGTGTACCCATAAATACGCTGGTCCACTACCGCTTGCATTGCCTCTATAACCGGTGGTGGGCAGGCAAAATCCATATCAGCGATCCACATTGGGAGTATATCAGTAGTTTGAAATTCCTTGATCAGGATATCCTTGGACCATTTACGCGCATTGGTTTTCGAACGGTCAATCAGTTCATCAAAATTATAGTTCATTGGCTTGGGCCGCCTTTCTTTCCATACGGTTCTTGCGCATCTTTTTAAATAGAATAACGAGGATCAGATTGATCACAATGCCGATGATTAATACGAGATAATAGGTAAAAGGAGGTTTGACAATCCCGACAATAGGATCAAGAATACCCGCCCCTGGCGCGATTCTGGTGATATGAGCCATTGCACCTAAAGCACCGGTAAGCGCACCTGCAATCATCTGGGCACTGATGACAGGGATCGGATCATTGACTGCGTACGGGATGGCCGGTTCCGTGATGCCGAAAAGCCCAACGATGCCGGCGGATTTTCCATTTGCGATTTCATCGGTTTTAAAAAGCTTTGGAGCGATGAATGTCGCGATTCCCAGGGCGGCAGGGGGAATCACCGTTACTAAAGCAACCGTACCAAACAAGTAGGCATTCCCTTCCGGAATTAATCCTAAGGCGAACAGGTAAGCGGTTTTGTTAATGGGTCCGCCCATATCAAAGGCAATCATCATACCGATTACTGCGCAGATCACTGCCAGACTGGAAGAAGGAATAGAACTTAAAAAGTGCGTAAGTCCCAGCATCAGCCCAGAAATGACCGGTCCGACGACATAAAAAACGACAATCGAGATCAGTAAAGTGGTGACGGCAGGTATAATTAAGAACGACATTAATGGATGGAGAGACTTTGGCAATTTTAGTCGCTTAAAGTATTTGACAAAGTAACCGACGAGTAGGCCGACCAAGATAGCTCCTAAAAATCCAGCGCCGCCTTTTGTGCCAAGTATATCCGCCTGATTAGCGAGCCACGCGCCGATCATGGCCGGTGCCAGAGCGGGTTTATCGGCAATTGAATAAGCGGTATAGCCGGCGAGGATCGGGATCATTAAGGCAAAGCCAATCACGCCGACTTGCTCAAGTAAATAGGGAAAAGACCCCGGTACGGTTTTGCCCCCGCCAACCAATGCCGCTGATATCGCCATTAAGATCCCAGCTGCGGTGACAAAAGGAATCATGAAGGAAACGCCATTCATTAAATGTTGGAAGACCCCTGAGATTCCCCTTTTTCCCGTATCTGAAGAGGGGTCGGTTTGTTGGCCGTCACCTGTCGCATGATAAACTGGAACATCCTGCTGAAGCCGATCCAAGATGTTTGCGACGTTTTTTAAAACATCGGATACGTCGACAATTAAAACCCTTTTACCGTCAAAACGTTTCATATCATCCGCTGACACTCCCCGGCCAGTGGCGACGATGACAAAATCGGCTTGAGCGATATCTTCTTTTGTTAACTCATTTTCGATCCCGATGGATCCTTGTGTTTCTACTTTAATCGTATCTCCCTGTTTTGAAGCCTCCGTTTGCAAGGCCTCTGCCGACATATAGGTGTGGGCGATCCCCGCCGGACAGTTCGTGATGGCAACCAGATTTCTTCCCATGATGGTCTCCCCTTGTCTTGTTTTGTCGTGGTCTATGCCCTTTGAAACAATGCCGCTATTTCTCGCTTGGTGGTACTATTCATTAATCTGTCACGAAAGTCATCATGGATTAAGCGCCGCGAGATTTGTGAGAGTAGCTTCAGATGTTCAGTCCCCGCCTCCTGTTCCGGCACGGCTAATGCGATCGCAACATGAACGAACTGATCATCTAAAGCCTTCCAATCAATACCATCCGTAAATTTCACAACAAAAACCGCTGGTTTAACCACTTCTTTAATCTTTGCGTGTGGAATCGCAAAGCCGTTTCCAAAACCGGTTGTGGCTTCCTTTTCTCGTTGCCATAAGCCTGTGAAGTAGGCTTTTTTACTTGTAACAACCCCCGCCTGTTCCGCGAATTCCGCAATATTTTTCAATGCATTTTTTTTATTGCGGGCCTCGATGTTCAGAAAAATATGGTCTTCAGATAGTTCCATGGTCCATTTCCTCCCTTTTTCTGTGTGCCAATCAGTAAGAGTCCAACCCAAGTGACAGGTAGGGATGAACCCATGATTTAACCAGTTGAATGGTGGATCAGTTGATAAATGTGATGCGGATCCTGTGCTTTCTTCAGCGCCTGAAGGAGATCCGTATTTTCAAAAATACGATACAGTTCCCTCAGTGCAAGTCGAAAGTCGATGCTGCCTGTCGTTTTTACTGCAATAAGAAAAATGAGTGAAACATCTTCAGACCCCCAATCTACTGGGTGTTTGCTTGTATAGATCACAAGGTGCGGCTTATGAATATAGGTTTCCGTACCGTGTGGAATTGCAATGCCATTCCCGACTGAAGTGGGGGCACGCGCCTCCCGCTCAAAAACGGAATCCTCATAGTCCGGATCGACAAAAGCCCTGGTATGAAGGGCTTCACAAATAAAATGTAGAATCTCCCGTTTGTTACGAGTTTTCTCTTGAGCAAAGATTAAATCAGGATCCAGCATTTGCGATAATATGGAAGGTGCCTGGGTGTCGATCGATCGTCGTTCATTAGGCTTGTTTTTTAACCCGAAAATGGTTTGATTGATTTTAACGATGTCTTGTTCATCTAAAATCGGTGAAACGGTTACAATGGGTTTTTGTTCAGATTCCATGGGCACTGTCGTAATAATAAAATCGATTTCCCTCAAATCGATTTTTCCCAACTGGGTTAAAGGAATGACATCGACAACTTGTATTTCAGGGATACGATTTTTCATTCGGTTTGCTAAAAATTGCGATGTGCCAATCCCATCGTAACAAACAATCACCACCCGTTTAGGTTGATCGTAAATCCGACGTTCAATGGCTGCCAAAAAGTGCAGGGTAATGAATCCAACTTCATCCTCATTTAATTGGACATGAAATTGGTTTTCTATAAAAATCGAAATCAACCAAGTCATACCGAAAATAGAGTGGTAACGCGATTTAATGGCCATGAGCATGGGATTATTTAAATTCAATCCAATTTTCAAGCGTTGCAACATCGGCTCTATATGCAATTTCAAGCCATTTTGTAACTCAGTATCCTCGCGTAAGTCGATCTCCATCACTTTCGAAAAAGCATCAATCATCTCTCGAATGGTTTGATGGATGGTAAGCGAATTTAGTTCCACTTCACTTGTAAGATATCTGTTCCGTTCGCTGCAATGGAAGAGATAAAGCGCGAGGTACTTCGCTTCAGCTGCTGTGATGGAATAGTTAAAGATACGATGGATGTTACGGATTAGTTGTCCTGCGATATTCTCAACCTTTGGTTCAACAGATTGTTGTTCCAGAAAGGAAAAATCGGCATGTCGATCTTGCATGACCCGTTTAATTAAAATCAACATATGCGTGACAACGTTTTGATAGTAAAGATCGTTGATAGCGAGGTTATTTTCCCGTTCAATGTCGTTAATGAGTTGTAGAACGCCCGCGACCATTTCAGTTGAAAAAAATTCACTTAGACGCTGCTTGGTGGTGGTGTCCAAACGGTCCCTTTTTTTTGAAAGAGGCTGGGTTTGTTGAAGATCCAGTATGGTTGCAATAAATGCGGCAATGGCTTGTCGTCGGTTTCTTTCAAGCCCCTCGACGTAAACCCCTTGATGGTTGCGGACCAACTTTAGATGATAGTTCAGCAAATTTTGCCCAATTTTGTCCATATCCTTTGCGATTGCTGTTTTGCTTACAAAATATTCCTCCGCAAATTTCTGCATGGATAGAGGATGATTTTGATGGAGTAACCGAAGTGCGATCCGTTTTTGGCGCTCTTCGGTTGAATATGGATCAAAAGTCTCCGGCTTCATATTGACTCGGCTTAAGATATTCAAGCGGTCTTGACGATCGACGATCAATTTTGTGCCAACACCCGGTTTGCGATCTAATTTAAACCCCATGGATTGTACAATGTGCTCGATTTCCTGTAAATCGCTATAGATGGTACGCTCAGAATAACCCAACGCATCCGCATAATATTTGGCTCTTTTGTAATCGGTTTCATTTAAAAGTAAAAGGATTAATTTTTTTTGGCGACGATTCACAGCCGTTGCACCCCCTTTTTAGGCATCTGTGTTACTCGTTTATTATGACACATCAGGCGGCGAGGCATTATTTCATTTGTTTGCAAGAATATCGTTGCAAAAGGTTTTTGTCAGGGCTGTTGGTGAACCCTAAAGTGGATGATGAGAACGAAAGGATCCTTTCGCTCTTCCCATTGCCCCCATCGAAAATATCGCTTGAGGGGACGGGGATGGTGGGACGGTTACGATCTCTTGCAAAGAGCGCAAAGGCGAATCAAAGTCCCACCATCCCGACAGTATCAACACGCCTGGTTTTTGCCGGTCGGAAGCAGTAATTGGTATAATCTGCGCATAAAAGGCTTCCCCTAGAAGCATTGCGTGGTGCTTAGCCCCCAACAGAGAGGGAGTATGGGGATGGAGTTTTCTTGGCCTGATCATGGCTGGGATCGTTGCCGAGGCCATGGGGAGATTCTGCCCATAAGTGAAATAAAAAAAGCCGGGGAAAGACCGGCTCTTGTTCACGACTTTCCATTTCCGTTGCCGTTTTCGGTGCGGATTTGTTGATAGATCTGCTGAATCAGGTTTTGTTTGGTTGCCCAGAGTTCGTCGGTCAGATCCACTGGGTACTCTTCCGGATTCAACAGACGGAGGTACTCCTCCCAAAACAGGGTGCGCTGTTCTTGATAATGGGCCTTAATCTCCTCTAGGGTGGGCAACTTATAGACTCGTTTTCCCTCTTCAAAGATCGGCTCCAGGAGGGGGACCGCCCGAAAGTGACGTACCTTTTTCTTGCGGTAGGTGTGTATCGGATGGAAAAGGGTGAGGGGTTTTCCTTCATCCACTTGTTGGCCTGCGGGAGTGATCAGATCAGCGCGGGCTTTATTGGTGCGACGGTCGATAATGCGATAGACCGATTTGAGTCCGGGGGTGGTCACTTTTTCCGGATTGGAAGAAATCTTGATGGATGGAATCCATTCGCCATTCTGGTTCCGAGCCACCAATTTATAGACCGCCCCGAGAGCGGGTTGACCATAGGCCGTGATTAAACGGGTGCCCACTCCCCAGGAATCTACCTGTGCACCCTGGGACTTCAAATTGAGCAGGGTGTCTTCATCCAGATCGCTGGAAGCGACGATGCGAGTGTCTGTTAATCCCGCTTCATCCAACATCCGGCGGGCTTCCTTGGAAAGGTAGGCCAAATCCCCGCTGTCCAGTCGGATTCCCGCCAGGCGATGTCCTTGCTCTTTTAGTTCCAACCCGACTTGGATGGCGTGGGGAACCCCGCTGCGCAGGGTGTCATAGGTGTCCACCAGTAGCACAGAATCCTTGGGATAAGCTTGGGCAAAAGCGCGAAAAGCTTCTATTTCGCTGTCGAAATCCTGCACCCAGGCATGGGAATGGGTGCCGCTGACAGGGATGCCGAAGAGTTCACCCGCCAGGAGGTTGGAAGTTGCGTCAAATCCCGCCAGATAAGCTGCCCGGGCTCCCCAGATTGCCGCATCCTTCTCCTGTGCCCGACGGCTGCCGAACTCCATCAATGAATCATTTCCCGCCACTGATTTGATCCGCGCCGCTTTAGTGGCGATCAGAGTTTGGTAGCCAATGAAGTTGAGCAGGGCGGTCTATACTAGTTTCAATTCTAAAACCGTTCCTTACAGGTGGATCAGAGGCAAATTGGGAAAGACGATCGTGCCTTCCTTCATTCCTTGAACGTTTCCGGTAAAACGGAAGTTTCGCAACAGATCCAAAAAGGCGGGATCAAACTTTTCCGGTTGCTCTGCGAGGTATTGAATATCCTCCGCGCTGAATTTGAGGTAGTCCAAGTATTGGATGGCCCGTTCCAATCCGGCAAAAACAGCGAAGCCATTGCCGAAAGGAAGTTTACGAAAATAAAGGTCAAAAGCTCTTCGTTGGAGGTGGGTGCCATTTTTCCAGTGGGCGTACATCATGGTGATTTGGTACTTGTCAGTGTGTAAAGCCCACCCCTCTGGGGTTTGCATTGAGTTCACTCCATTCAGCTCGGGTCGGGGGCCGGACCGGACACGAGATACATGACCGGATCGACCTGCCCGCCTTGGATACAGTAGGCGGATAATCGAGGCTCAGCCTGTTTGAGAGACAGGATCCAACTAGTCAACTCAGGATAATGCCATTCTCGGATATCCTTGGCCGAAGGCCAAGGGTCTGAACGCGGATGGGAATGTACCATCCCGAGAGGTTCCAGAGTCTGTCTTCGCATCTCTTTCAAGGTTTCCAGATAAGTTCGTGGTTCAAAGGAAAATGAGTCGGGATCGGGATCTTGGTTGGGAATCGGGAAAAAACGAGTGATTTCCCGACCTTGACCCGCCAAGAGTCCGCAACCTTCCCGCGGGAGTTCCCGCAGACAGTGTTTTTCAATTTGGAGGATCACATCCTGTCGGATCGAGATCGTCGGAAGAGCCATCGTTTCCACCCCATGGTCAGAAGATCTTTCAGCCCCCGTTTTTTTCAAAATCTGTTCATTTGACTTCTCCATTTTACTCCGAAATGTTCAACGGGGCAAAAAGAATAGATTTTGTTGTCACAACCTGTGGTACAATGTCCGCATGAAAAGGGGGTGATCCCGTTGTTCAATCCGATCCAGATCGGTGTTTGCGGCTGGGGGGATCACGACCTGGATCCCGCCGGCACTGCCGATCGGGGGAAATTGTCTGCCTATGCTGCTCACTTTCCAGTGGTGGAAGTGGACAGTACCTATCATGCGATCCCTTCCCCGGAGCGGATGGCGCAGTGGGAAGAGGAGACACCGGAGGCCTTTCGATTCGTGGTTAAGGCATACCGGGAGATGACAGGTCACGGCCGACGGGAAGGAGTGCCGGTCCGTTCGATGCGGGAGATCTTTCAAGAATTTGCCGCATCGATCCGTCCGATGGAGAAGGCGGGGAAATTAAGCGGGGTCCTGTTTCAGTTTCCACCTTGGGTGGATTGTACTCGGGAGTATGTTCGGTATATCCGGCGCTGTCGTCAGGCTTTTCCTGATCTTCCCTTGGCTGTGGAATTCCGAAATCAGACCTGGTTTGAGCCTCGGTTCCGGGAGGGAACGCTTCGCTTTTTGGAAGAGGAAGGAATCATCCATGTGATTTGTGATG
>CAUGKZ010000043.1 GCA_959600065.1 uncultured Kroppenstedtia sp.
AATCCCCACACGAAGTAAACAACAGCAACTGAAACAGCCGTGCCGATGACAATCGACAACATCAAAAGAAAATCAATCGGGTCAGCCAAATAAGAAAAAACTATCCCAAAGATGAGGAGCCCGAAAAACAAGACCGTTTCCAACCTATTTCCCTCCCCTGTTTATTACCGGAACCACCCCATCAACCGGCCTGTCATTTTCCCGGCCAGTCGCCGCATCAATCGTTCCTTCACTCTCCCCCGTCGTACCGCATTGACGTCCCCCAAAAACCGGGCCACTCCGTACAGCAGGGACCTGATCTTTCCGATACTCATCGTGTTACCTTCCCTCCAGTCGTACCAGATTTCCGTTGGTTTCCATTCCAAACATCGTTCCCGACATCTGTTCTTTTTGGAGCCGTTCGTTTTCTCGCTTCAGTTGGCGTATCACCTCCTCTTTCCTTCGGACCTTCTCCTTCAACTCCTTTCTCTCACGCTCTCTCGCTGTCCAACGATCCCGCCACCACCTCAAATAGCGGATCATCCAGTTAACCATCTTAGGGATTTCTTTTTCATCCCATCCGTCTTCCAGGCGGAGCTTGGATCGTGTCCGGACGGAACGGGCCTGCTCCTGTGCGATTTGCAATGACGCTTCATATTTTTTTCGCAACACGTTGTTCCACCGGAATCCACAGGCTTCCGGTGATCGACCTAACCGTTCTCCCGTTTCCGCAAACGCTGCTAATTGAGTGCTTCCGTCTTCGATGTGTTTAAGTACAGCCTCCACCAATATCCGATCTTCATGTTTGCTCCATTTCCTTGCCATCTCTCCTCCAGCCCTTTCGTTTTTTCGCATAACAGAAAGCAGCCCGACACTGCCGGACCGCTTTGTCTTATGCGAAAATCAGCCATATCAACATGATGCCGGATCCCAATCCCGCCAAAGCACCGGTCACCTGATCAGTTGTTCTTCCTGTCCGGATTCGTACCCCCACATTGCTCAGACTAAGTCTCTTTTTCCATGGCCAAAACAACGGAACGCCTTGACTGGTCACCGCATCCGCCATCAAGTGGGACAAATAACCGGTTCCCACCGCCAGGGTGAAAAGGGGAAAAACCTGAGATGTTACCCAAACCACGGTGATCAAGGCAAGCAATGAATGCGTAAGTCCCCGATGAGAAGCTACAGCAGTTAATACGGCAAACAGACTCAATACCAACACCCACAACGGTAACGAATACAACATAAACCCGCCGACACCCGCCAAGCCTATAACAGCAAGAGCCGCTGATCGGTAAGATCGTGGTAACCTTCCAAACAGTGCTTGATTGATCTTGCTGGACTTCTCATCAAGGTCTGGTAACAATGCCGCTACAGTGGCCGCGGCTAAGGTGAAAACCAACTCGCCTCCCTGGGCCCCGGTATACCATGCTACCGCCGTACCCGTAGCCAACCCGAGCGATGCGTGTGTCTTTCCGGTCACTGAATCCCTCCTTTGAAAGGAATGAGAAAGGCGCCCCACCTACGCGGGACGCCCCCATTGATTTATCCATTGACGACTTCTTTCAACTGTTTACCGGGTTTGAACGCCGGGACGCGTTTCGCCTCAACGTGAATCGCTTCCCCCGTCTTCGGGTTCCGAGCCATTCGTGCCGCCCGTTCCCGTACCACGAAGTTTCCAAAGCCAAAGAGGGAGACCTTTTTCCCGCGTTGCAAAGCTCCGGAAATCTGACCCAAGACCACATCGACCATTTGTCCCGCTTCCGTTTTGCTTTTCCCAGTCTCTTTTGCTACACGCTCGATCAATTCGGTTTTGTTCATGAAAATCGCTCCCTTTTCGTTATTTTTGAATACCAATCAAATCCGCCTGTACAATGTACCGCTCGGGACTCCCAAGTGCGTCAAAAGGATAACAGGTCAGCACTGTAAGTTTTGCTGAGTCATGGGAAACGATCACGGACCGATCTTTCTCGTCCGTGATCCAGTGTTTGGTCACTTCATAGGTAAACGTCCCTTCATGTTTCGTCTTAACAACAATTTCGTCACCCTTCTTCAGCTTCCCGATCTTTCCGAGTGCTGATTCCCGATGCCCAGCCAAAACCGCATTGTCCGGTTCCCCCGGGAAAACCGAGGTGGAATAGTGGCCGACACCCTTCCTCAATTCCTTTTCACCGGTTCCCTCCACTACCGGAAGCCGGATCTGCAACTTGGGAATCTCCAGATCCGCAAACTGTTTCCCCTTCTTGGGAATGTGTTGATATACAATCCCTGAGTCTTCTTCTGATATCCGGACCTGCGACAAAGCAATCTTCACCGTTTCTTCTCTCACTTTTTTTGGAGCGGCCTCCACCTGTGGAAGGGGATCTACCGACCGGCCTAGTGTTGCCTGCTGGTACCAATCCACCCCGCCATATATGAGAAGAGCGAACCCTCCCAAAAGGAGAATCCGCCCAATCAACTGCTTCGGATACCACCAAGGATAATTTAGATAGTACGGCTTTTTTCGAAACATCAATGCTCACAACCTACCCACGCCGGAATCGGAACCGTTTTACTACCGCGCCACCTGCCATAAGTCCGGCACCCATCAAAGCCGCCAGGGGGCCGGGTGCAGCGGTCTTTGGCATTTTACCACCATCTTCGGTCTTGGGTGTCCGCTCGGCTTCCTCCTCAGTCGTCCCGGCATCCGCTTTTTCACTCTCAATCGTTTCGCCATCGGGAGCCCCCTCTTCTTTCCGCTTTGAATCCGACACGGCAACTTGCTTTTCTTCAGCAGACTTCACAGCAGATTTTGCAGGAGCGTGGTTTGCCGCTCCGTTTGTTCCACCCTCGCTGTAGGAAGCCGACGGTCCCTTTGGTGAAGCTACAATTTTTTCATTGCCCCCTGCCGGACTACGACGTTCCTGTTTTGGTGTCTCTTGTTTGTTCGGCTTTTCCTCCGCTTTGGGATTTGTTTCCGCCTGTCCACCAACTTCCGACTGTTTGACCGGAGGCTCCGGCTGAGGTTTCGGTTTCTCGACCTCCGGAGTCTGTTCCACTTCCGGTTGTGGTGCCTCCTCTACCGGAACGGACTTCACTTCCGGTGTTTCCACCTGGGCCGGTAGATCACTCCCCAGGGTTCCGTCCGGGTTGGCAAAGACCGCCGCCGTCCCTCCAGCCGCCACCATGCCCAGAGTCACCGTTGCTACGGGGATCACTTTTTTCATGTTCATTCAACATCTTCCTTTCTTCTTTGGATTAAAAAAACACCCTGTTGGGTGCCTATTCTTTCGATGGTTCTGTGTCCGGTCTACTTCTCCCAAGATTCAATACTCGGATAGCTTCCTCATCCAAAAGACGGTTCGTTTCCTCCAGAAACTGCAACCTTTGTCACCTCCTTTCGGGTTCCCTCGCCCAACTTACCAATGGTCAACCCCTTCGGCCACCAGTCTGATTTTGGATCTACGAAAACGATCTCCGTTCCCTTTTCCTTTGACTTTTCCAGGCATTCCATGTTCAACATGGATTGAACCATACCCATACCCACTTTCCAAACCCTCCTAAGTTTCTTATTATTGTTAAAAACAACCCAAAGAAAGCAAAGATCCCAGAGACCACAACGGCCACAGTTAATAAACTATCCGCATCACGAATAAGCAACGGTGCCTCCATCGGACTCACGATTTCCTCACTCCCTTTTCCTCCTCTTGACTATGTTGCATTTCTACCTCCCTTTGAAGGCGATCCCGAGCCACCTCCACATAATATGGGTCCCGCTCGATCAGGACATAGTGACGACCTAAGTGCAAACACGCCACCCCAGTCGTCCCGCTTCCGGCAAAGCTGTCCAGAACCAAACCATGTTCAGGACAAACCACTGAGATGAGACATTGGATCAGATCCACCGGCTTTTCTGTGGGATGCTGCCCATTTCGGACCGGCTTAAAGGAAAGGACATTTCCGGTATCCCTTCGCTGCGGTACTCCCTTTCCCTTTGAAAAGTGGAGAATCATCTCATGTTGGTTCCGGAAGCAGGCTCCCATCGTAAAATAGGTTTTGTCCCAGACCAGCAGAGAGTTATACCGAAAGTCAGCACTTTCCAGGGCCGCCGCCAAGTAGGGCATCATTCGCCAGTCGATGAAGACCAGAACATGACCACCCGGCTTCAACAATCGGTTCCACTCCAAAGCGCACTGGCGCATAAACCAGAGAAAGCCCTGGGTGGAGAGACCATCACCTCCGAACCACCGACTGGATTTGGTTGTCGTCATCCGGTTCCGCTGTCCTTTCCCCGACTCCTGTCGGGACCCACTACAGTATGGTGGGTCTGTAATGACAGCATCCAGAATTTCCGACGGCAGCTTTTTCATTTGCTCCAAACAGTCACCTTCAATTACTTGATTGAGAAAACGTTTATACCCCTCCTCTGCAAAAAATAAAAAGGCACTCGGGTATGCCGATTGCCTCTCAACCTATTGTTTATTTTGTTTTCAAAACCTCGCTTATTCCCATTCTACCCGACTTCTTCGGATTTTTTCCGGAGGTTTTCCGGTGTTTTTCCGGTACTTTTCCGGTTGTTTTCCGGTCACTTTTTCACCATACATTCTTCGGATAACCTATAGCTGATCCCCCAATACGTCTAACACTTCCGCCAACACTTCGTAAAACCGACTTTTTTGAATATGCATTTGAACGCAAGTGCTCTCCCATCGCTCTTTCCGAAGATAATACCGCCTCACGATCTCCGCATGGAAGGGACTTAGCTCGTTTACAGCCATCTCAATCCTATTCAAGTCGCTTTTTAGACTGTGTAATTCCAGCTCTTTTTCCATGATCGACAAGTGGAGTTCATCTCTTTTATCCACCAGCCGGGCCACCAGATCGCCAACTTTATCTGAAGTGCCGGAGCCTCGAGGCATATCCATCGTTTCGTATTTTGGAATCACGGACGAATGAATCTGATCATCCAAGTGCCGAAGAGCTTCCCGGTCCTGTTCGATCAACCGCTGGAACCGTTGAACCTTCCGGTCAAGATCCGGCCAAGACAGCAACCGATCCCGAACCCGCTTCCGGGCATCAGTTCCGAAAATCGTCAACTGTGCTTTTTCTACCATTCATCAAAACCCTCCCTTTGAAAGAGGTTTCCCCTTCCCCGGTCTTGCGGTAGACTCGGGGAAGAGGAGTAGCAAGCCTCTCGTTTTGCCCCCTCCATCCTTGTGGGGAGGATGAAGGGGACTTATCTTACCATCCGCCGCCGCAATTTCCGAATGGCTCCCTGTTCGATCGCACAGATCCTTTTCTGTGACACATCGAACAGCTCTGCAACCTCATCTTCAGTCCATTGTTTACCGAATCGGAATTTGATCACATCCCGCTCCAGATCGGTTAGATCGGCCATACCCTCTTCCAAAGCAACCCGGTTACTTACCATCGTTTCAACTTCGTCCGGATCCGTTCCCAGGGTATCCATCAGCCTCAGAGCCTCATCTTCATCCCCGCCGCCTTCCACCATTCTCTCAACGGAGACCTCCACCGCCGGATTATGCCGCCTTTGATTACGAAACTCTTTCATAATCTCTCCTCGAATATAGTGAACTGCAAAGGTTGAAAACTTCGCTTTTTTGATACCTGGATTGTACCTGTCAACAGCCTTGATGAGTCCGATGAATCCGATCTGGACCAAATCATCCCATTCCATTTTGGACTGTCTGAACTGGTTCGCAACGAAGTACACCAACCGTTGATGCTGTTCCACCAACTCTTCTCGCAGATTCTGATTTACCACTTGTTCAACCGGCTTTGCCATAATCCCCATCCTCCTCTTGATGTTTTTCTTCCATGGCATCTGTAACAATGTCTATCGCAAGCTGGATCTTTTTGTTTTGCGGGTCCTGCTTTCCGGCTGCCCAGAGATGATGTAATGCTTCTCTCAGTGCTGTCATTTACCCATTCCCCCTTCGGTATTCCTGAAGAGCTGTAAACAAAAACCTACTTTCATCCCGTGTTAGCTGATAATAATCATCGTAGGCGAGTCGCTCCCCCTCTTGCAGTTTTCCGGTAAACCAAGTAATGTTCAGCTGGCCGGAATGGGACTTCACCCTGTTTCTGTAAACCCAGCCGCTTCATTTCTTCCTTTGCGTCAGATATAAGCTTTTGTGGATTAGTCACCCTCACGCCCCCGCCTGTATTTTCCACGACGATGGAGAAACAGGCGGTCTTCCCTTCTCCCGGAGTATGAGTTTTCAACAGGTCTTCAATCAGCCGAACAAGTATCCCATACACGTAGTGGCCGGTATCTCCGTGCCAGGCTCTACTTCCTCCACCGTCAACCACAACCGTCGCCGTCACCTTTTTTCTCATCCCTATCCCTCCATGTCAGATATCCCTTAGCCCTTGTATGAGTCTGTTGACGGGTTTTAAATTCGTTCCGAGGGTTTTGGTCCCTGACTCACTTTTTTCTTTCCCCTATCGTCCGATCTCACGACGGATGAGAGATTCTGTTTCGCCTCCTCCCGCCTGTTGTGGTATTTCGGCATATCTTCCGGGAATAGCCGAGCCAGGATCGCCAAGTCATTGATCTCATCCAACCGTCTGTCAATCTCGCGTGCATCTTTTTTTCGATCCGTGGTTCGTTTCATCCGCTTGTCATGCGCCACCCCTTCCACCTCCTCCATGACCCTCTCTCAGCTTGTGTGAGGCTCGTAGAGCGGTTTGAATCCTGTCCGAGGGTCTTTGTACCCGACGCCCTTTTTTCTCGTCTCTATCACGCCGATTTTTTTGTTTTTTTGCCTTGACCAACTTTTCCATGCTCCAACTCTTGAACCGCCTCAACGATCTCCGCCTTGGCTGCCATGATCTCGATCTTGAGTTCCTCGATAGATTCGGCTTTGCTCTTGAGAACCCGTTGGTCCAGGGCCCATGTACAGAAATGCTCCAGCTTGCTGAAGAAGGCGACCGGCCGGAGTGAAGGTTCTCCACCGTCCTTCTTCTTGGCCGTTTCATTAGCGATCAGATTGTGATGTCCATCAGATGTCAGCGTGTACTTCCCGACTTGAATCCTCATGACTTTTCCGCCTCCTCCAATTCTTAGCCTGCTCTGAGGTCCAAAAATTTGTTGTAGTGCTTTATAAACAGTGTTTCTACCGGCCCCACCGGGCCGTTGCGCTGTTTGGCTATGATGATTTCCGCAATGTTTTTTCTTTCACTGTCTTCGTCGTAATAGTCGTCCCGATACAGAAACATCACCACATCAGCTGTCTGTTCAACCTCCCCGGACTCCCGTAAATCAGAGAGCATCGGACGCTTGTCTTGCCGTTGCTCCACCGACCGGGAAAGCTGACTGAGGGCGATTACCGGGACATCAAACTCCCTTGCCATCTGTTTCAGTTGCCGTGTGTTCTCGCTCACTTGGTCGTATCGGCTCATCCCTCGTTCTGGTGGCCCAATCAAACCGATATAATCCACAATGATGCAATCTAGTCCGCCATCTCTTTTTACTTTCCGGGCTTTGGCTTTCATTTCGGCGATGGTGATGGCTGGCTGAACGTCTATCACCAGTTCCGATTCACAAAGCTCCGTCATGGCATGGACCACTTTCTCGTACTCTCCTTCATCAATCAGACCCGTGTTGAGCTTATGTCCGTTGATGTTCCCAATGTTGGCGATCAACCGCTCTGTCAGTTTTTCTTCGCTCATCTCCAGTTCGAAAAACAGAGTCGTCTTTTTCTCCTTTCGGCTGATCTGATCCGCAATTTGTAAAGCCAGGGCCGTTTTCCCCATGGAAGGACGGGCGGCGACTACGATCAGATCCTGCTTTTGAAAACCCGCCGTATATTCATCCAGATCAGTGAGTCCTGAAGGCAACCCGGTGATCCCATTGGAGTGATACATCCTGTATTCCAGTTTGTCATGAACCCGGGACAAAACATCCTTGATGTTGAAGGTGGTTTCCGCCTGAATCCCGGTGGCGGTCACCCCAGCCAGTCTGTTTTCAGCTTGATTAAGGGCCTCCCGGATCTCTTGCCTCTCCCGGAGGTTTCCCATGGTTGCCATCTGCCGACCTAATTGGACTGCTTCGCGCAACATGGACAGGTCTTTCAAGTTCTCCGCTTTGTACCGAACTGTTGCGGTACTCGGAATTTCGAGCAGTTCGCTGACCATAATGCCTTCCCGTTCGAAAAAGGGGGCCATCAAGGAAAGGTCCACCCGTTTTTCGTCCTCATTCCAATCGTCCAAGATCTTCTTGCAAAGTTTTTGGTACTTGCCGATATAGAAATGTTCCGGCTTAACAACGTCAGCAATATCAGCGATACAGGCAGGGTCCACCAGCATAGACCCCAATACCTCCTGCTCCAGCCGCAGATCATACGGGGCGTTTAATTCCATGGTTCATTCCTCCCATCTTGTTTTCGTTCTTCTCTACGCTTCCGTAGTTCCGCCAAAATAGGAGGCTCTTGGCTGGCAACGTTGGGGCGAGCCAGTTGGGGCTGGAAACGACCTCTCGGATGTTGCACCTTCCCGCGTTCATCCCGGTTCTCCAATTTCTGCTTTGCTTCGTTTTCATCGGTGTTCCGCATGATTCCCAGCGTGTACTCTTCCCGCTTGTCATCGTGCTTCTCAATATGAAGCCGCATCGCGTATTGGACTACCACTGTGGGAAACTGCTGCCACTTCTCCCAGTGTCTGAGGATGATACTTTGGGAGATTCGTGCTGTCTTACGTGTCATCCTCAGGCAATCGATGTATTTAACCAAGAGATCGACTGACAAGGGTAAGGGGTTGGAAGCCGTTAGGCTTTCAACAAAGGTCTTTACATCCTCCTGAGAGCAGAGATTGTCTCTCTCCCCAGACCCCTCTCTCTTTTCTCTTTCTTTTTCTTTATCTATATCTTCTTCTTTATCTGTTGCGTGACTTGGCGTGACTTCATCCGGTACGTCACGTGACATGTCACGTGACTCATTAGAGTCTGGATGAGGGTTAGGTGCTGGAAGCTCTTTTTGGCGTGCTCTCTGTTTCCTTTTGCGATCCCGA
>CAUGKZ010000044.1 GCA_959600065.1 uncultured Kroppenstedtia sp.
GTATTTGGCGGTCCGAACGGTCACACCGTCTGCTACCGCCGCGGTAGCTCCCTGCACCGAAATGATTCCCAAAAAAATGGTCAACAAGCTTCCCAGAATCCCCACACTCACTTTTCTCAACAATCCTGCCAATTGGTTTACCTTGTACTTCTCGGACAGGCAACTGACAATACTCAGAATGGCCGAGAAAAAGAGGATGGGGAATACGACCGCGTGGATCAGGGTTCCGATGAGGTGGATCATGAGGACGACCATCGGATGAAACATCCCGACTGCACCCAGGTTTCCCATGGAAGCCAATAATGTCAAGATCAACGGCACCAAAGCCATCATGATATGGATCATGTGGGAGATCGCCGTTTGAGCGGCCTCCACCGCTACAGTGAAACTGTCCATTGCCAGAATGATGATCACCATAAAAGCGATAGCATAGGCGATCTGGCTCACTTGGTTCCGCTCAAATGCAGACTGCAACGTTCGCAAAATCATGCTGAATACGGTGAGTACCATAATCGTCCCCAACAGCTTGCCGTTATAAAGAACTTCCTGAAACAGATACTTGCCGAAAGCGATCAGATACGCCTTCCAATCCGTAGCCCCTTTGCCGGAGGAACTCACCAGATCGAAGAGATCCTGGGGCTGATCTCCGGGGAAATAACGACCGTATTCCCTCCTCAGCTCCTCCCAGAAAGATTCCAACTCCTCGGTATCAAGTTGATCCAGCTGAGTTCGAACCACCCTGTCCTCCACCCCTCCCCCTTCCTCTGCCATCGCAACAGGAGGAGGGAACAGGACAAGCAGAAGGAACACCGGGCTGAGCAGGCGGATCCAAACACCCATGGAAACCATCCTCATGAAGGAAGTATTTGCACTACAGTTTCGATCATCATCGTGATAATGGGGATCGCCATCACCATGATTAAAATTTTTCCAGCCAACTCGATTTTGGAGGCGATAGAGCCCTGACCCGCATCTCGGGTCACTTGCGCCCCAAATTCTGCGATATATGCAATGCCGATAATTTTCAAAACAGTTTCCAAGAACATGGAGTTTACCCGGGCTTTTTCAGCTAGTTGGGTCAGAATCCCAAGAACATCAGCAATTTTGTCGATCAGGCTGAGGAAGATCACCACACCGGTAAAAGTGGCCAACAGGAAGGCGAACACCGGTTTCTGCTCTTTGATGACTAGGATCAAGAAGGTGGCGATCAATCCAAGGCCCACCACCTGGATCATTTCCAAGTGGATCGCCCCCCGCTGCTATGAGAATAGAAACACGTTTTTGATGGTTTGAAACAAATCGTCTACCAACACCACCACCATGAACAATACGACGATAAAACCGATCAACGTAACCCACTGGGCATATTCCTCTTTTCCCATCTGTTTCAAGACCGTGTGCAACATAGCCACGACAATGCCTATGCCTGCGATTTGAAAGATGGCGTCGACGTTATAAGGCATCGGTTTCTCCCCCCGCCTTCAATAAATCAGGATCACGATCAGTGCTCCCCCCAGGATGCCCAGGCTTTTGCACATCTTCTCGTAACGCTCCTGCTCTTCCCGCGCCCGGCCTTCCTCCACTTCCAAGTGCGTCTGTGTCCGAGCCAGATGGGCCAATTGGTCCTCTCGATCGGAGATTCCCAAAGTTTTTCCAAAGTCTGTAATCACTTCCTTCTCCGACTGTTTCAGTTCAGTGGCAGGCCAAGTCTCTTCCACCGCCCGTTTCCAACACTCAAAGGCGGAAACCCCATCCATCTCCCTGAGATAGTGTGCGCAGCGGGCATACAAACTTCGGACCGGCTCCTTTTCCCGGTGACCAATCTGTTCACAAATCTGGTCCAACCGTCTAGATCCAAAGGAGATTTCCGTCCGCATCAGGGAGAGCGCCCCTCGCATTTGCCGGATTTGCCGAGGTCGTTCCGCATAGGCCCGAGCCTGTCGAAAGCCGAAGGTCGTGGTGGACAGGAGGATCATACAAGCACCGATCATTTTCAACATCCCCTCTTCACCACCCTGGATCCCTGTACCAGGTTCAGCTCCCGGTCATAAATCGCCTCAATCGTCCCAGGTCCCTGTTTTCGGCTTAGCAAAATATAACGAGCAAACACAGCTTCCCGAACTAATTGAGCGATTCCCGGCCGTCGACAAACTTCTTCCATCGAACTTCCATGGGCCGTGGTAAAGAGAGAAACACCAGCGTGCACCGCCTCGAAGACGGCTTCCCCGTCTTCCCGTCGGCCGATCTCGTCCACTACCAGGAGCTCCGGGGACATCGAACGAATCAACATCATCATCCCCTCTGCCTTGGGACATCCATCCAGTACATCCGTCCGGGGACCTACATCATGTTGGGGAACTCCCTCCATACATCCGGCGATCTCCGAGCGTTCATCCACCACCCCGACCTTCCGGGAGGGGATCGTCTCCCCTGAACTGACGATCCGGGTCAGATCCCGGAGCAAGGTGGTTTTACCACATTGAGGCGGAGAGATGATCAATATATTTTCCAGCTGTCCCCCTGGAAGGATCCGGGGAAGCCATCGCCGCGCGGCTCCCTTCACCTGGCGGGCCACACGCAAATTAAATCCCGTGACATCACGGATATGTTTTACTCTGCCGGCCTCCACCACTACCCGACCGGATAAACCGATACGGTGACCTCCCGAAATCGTGACGTATCCCCTGCGCAACTCTTCTTCCAGAGCATACAGCGAATGGCGGCTGACCAGGTTCAGCATCTTCTGACAGTCCTCTCTGTCCGGCCGATACCCCTCCCGCTCTCGTGTCACCACCTGACCCTGGGGGCTAAGGAACATGGATTGAAACGGAGTGGCCACTTCCAACGGGCTTCCCTGACGCACCCGAATCTCTTCCAAAGATTCATACACCCGGGAGGGAAGGGATTCTATCAACCCGCGAATGGACAGAGGGAGTACTTCCAATATGGGAGCGAGCATCCTCTGACCTCCTGTCCACACTGGATTTACCTAATCCATATGGCAAAAGGACAATCATTATTCCCCCCGTCAAGCAAAAATGAAAGGCCGCCTCAATCTAGCAAATTAAAAATAAAAAAGGCCCTCATAGGGGCCCGATAAAAACGATTTCCATCACTGTTGGATCAACGTGGATTCTCCCTGAATATTTCCTTCATCATTGACACGAAGAACCGTGTCGCACCGAGGGCAAATGAGATCCGCCTCTTCGGCGGTATCGAAAACGTCCTCGTTCACCAGTACAGACTCATCGCAATGGGGGCACTTGACCTCCCAAAAGCCAATATCTTCGTCTTCCAGTTCCTCATCATCATAAAAGATCAGTTCCAATTCATTCAGGTCTTCATCCACCGCTTCCACGTACTCTTCCAATTCAGAAAGGCGTACCGTCAGTTTTTCATTCTCCTGTGCCAGATCATCCAACGCATGAACCAAACGCCCCAGAACTTTCCCCTCAGGTGTCTCTTCTGCGTGTCCCTGTCCCTCCAACAGTCCACTGATGAAGGCCAAATCCCTCCGCAGGCGGCTGGATGAAACATGAGTTTGGTATTCCATGGACATCTCATCCCTTCAGGTTGGGTTACATCTGTTATCATCTTCACCATTTTTCACTCCGCCATACATCAAAATAGTTCCCGGGGATTTGGGTCAATCTATACGAAGTAAAGTGAAATAAGTCGTGAGGTGAACAATGTGACAGCGTCTGGAAAAAACCAACAGGAGAAGCAAAGCAAAGTACTCGTCCTTTCCATTTTAAGTGCGGTACCCATCATCATGGTACTGGGAAATTCCATGTTGATTCCCGTTCTGCCCACTATCCAATCGGATTTGAAAATCAGTCCGTTGCAGGTCAGTCTGTTGATCACCCTATTTTCCATCCCTGCAGGTATCATCATTCCCTTGAGCGGCATCCTTTCAGATCGTTACGGGCGGAAAATGGTGATCGCCCCTTCTCTTCTCCTCTATGGAGCCGGGGGATTGCTCACCGGTTTTGCCGCTATTTGGGGCGGAGGGATTTATTGGCTGATGCTGACAGGGCGAATCATCCAAGGCATCGGAGCCGCAGGGACAGCCCCGATCGCCATGGCTTTGGTGAGTGATCTGTATAAAAAAGAAGAACGAAGCAGTGCCCTGGGCGTAATCGAAGCAGCCAACGGATTCGGCAAAGTGGTCAGCCCTATTCTGGGATCCTTGCTCGCTCTGATCACCTGGTATGCTCTTTTCTTCTCATTTCCGATCCTGACGGTCCCCATCGCCCTAGCTCTCTGGTTTTTCATTAAAGAACCGCAGCAAAGCCGGAACCCTCAACCCATTTCCAAATACAAGGATAACATTATAAAAACATGGAAACGAGATGGCAGATGGCTATTGGTCACCTTTCTCGCTGGCGCATTGACATTGTTTATCCTGTTTGGTGTTTTGTTTTTCCTCTCTGATTTTCTGGAGAAGCGTTACGGAATTGAGGGAGTGATAAAGGGGTTGATTCTGGCCATTCCCTTGTTGGCGATGAGCTCCGTCTCCTTGTGGGCTGGAAACCATGTCAAAGAGAAGATCCAAACCATGAAGCGCTTTATAGTTACTGGGCTCTTTATCGTCACGATCGGGATGGCGCTGGTTCCCTTTCTGTCCAACACCTATTTATTAATCACAGATCTGGTGGGAATCGGAATCGGCAGTGGACTGATTCTCCCCTGTTTAAATACCCTGATCACGTCGGCGGTGGGCTCCAAAGAACGGGGGATTGTCACCTCCTTCTACGGTAGCGTCCGTTTCCTCGGTGTTGCTCTGGGGCCCCCGGTATTCGGCGCGTTAGCCAATGCTAAATATCTCTTGTATCTAGGAAATGCCGGATTGGCCTTAATCACTGGCATCCTGGCGATTTGGGCCATCCGCAAGCCGGAACGCCTGCGCAGCCCCCATGGTCACAGTCGCGTTTATTTGAGACGGAATCGACTCGGACCCACTTAAAAAAGTAGCGGGCACCTGTACCTCTTCTCCTGCATAGCATAGGGTAGTATATGACTCAGGAAGAGGAGGAACCATATGGAGCCACTAGCAAAACCGATCTGGGGACGACCACTCCGGGACCCTTCCCTTACTAGACAGGAGAAACCCCGTTCTAGGGGACTGACGATGGTGATCGACAAGGGCATGGGTCTCTCCGCCTTTAGGGACCTGCTGGAATTGGCAGCTGACTACATCGATTTCATCAAACTGGGTTTTGGTACCATCAGCCTGACCCCGGTCCCCCTGTTGCGAGAGAAGCTTCGTTTGTCCGAAGCATATCATGTACATCTATACCCCGGAGGCACGTTCTTTGAAGTCGCTTATAATCAGGATGGGATGAACCACTATTTTGAAACCCTGTTTAAGATCGGATTTCAATGGTTGGAGATCTCCGACGGTACCATCACACTGTCTCCCGAGCAACGCTCAGAATCAATCCGAGCAGCCAGGGACTCTTCTTTCCGGGTGATCACAGAAATCGGCAAAAAACAAAATGGCTCCATCACCCCGGTGGCTGAATTAGTGGAAACCTATCACCAAGACCGGGAGAATGGAGCAGAATTTATCATCGTTGAAGGCAGAGAGTCCGGGCGGGATATCGGGATGTTTAATGAAAAAGGGGATGTGGACACCGATTACGTTCTGAGCGTGGAAAAACAGCTGGATCCTTCGCGGATTTGGTGGGAATGCCCTCAACTCGCACAACAGATCACCCTCCTGAAACTCCTCGGTGCTGACACCAATCTGGGCAACATCCCCGCTCATGAAGTCTTATCAGTGGAATCTCTGCGCAGAGGATTGCGTTCCGACACCTTTTACACCTTTGGTTCCCCTCAAGAGGAAGCTACCCTATGATCGCCTCGATCATCCCCCACGTGGATGATCTCCACGCCGACCAATTGGTCAACCGAACCGTCGTCATGATTGATGTCTTCCGCGCTTCCAGCTGTATAGTGACCGCTCTGGCTAACGGAGCTTTGTTCATCCTTCCTGCCGAAACGGTTTCCAAAGCCCGGGAACTGGCCACAGTCGGGACGTTAAGCGGTGGAGAGCGATTCGGCAAAAGCTTGGAAGGGTTTGATCTTGGAAATTCACCAGCGGATTACTCTAAAGACCGAGTGAAAAACAAGGGAATTGTCATGACCACTACCAATGGAACCCGGGCTCTTCTAAAAGCGAATCGGGCATCGGAAATCCGGGTGGGCTGTTTTTTGAATGCCTCCTCCTGCGCAAAAGCCATCCGAGGCCTCCACCGGGACGTCATCTTTCTCTGTGCAGGAACTCGAGGAGGTTTTTCCCTGGAAGATGGGATGGCCGCCGGTTGCATCCTCCACCATCTCTTGGAGATAAATCCCGCCGCTGAATTGAGTGATCAGGCCCATGCACTCCGGTTGGGATATCTCTCTTGTCGAGAACATCTTACCGAAATTTTGACCATGAGTCAGGCCGGGCGACGTTTAATCGCCCGGGGGTATCGCCGGGATCTCTTAGACTGTCTGCAGAAGGATCGATACGACATCGTCCCTCGCTGGCAACAGGGGCGAATCATTTCATGACAGATGAAAGTTCATAACCTCCCTTGTCCTCACATATCTTGTAATAACCAAGTTGGACAGGGGATGCGTATGAATCCAGATCTCTTGTTGGTATTGTTGATCATCATCGGGCTCCTCGGCCGCTCGCCTATTATCGCGACTGCTGCCAGTTTGTTGCTCATCTTAAAATTAACCCATCTGGAACGTTTTTTTCCCGCCGTTGAGCGTAGAGGATTGGAGATCGGGCTGTTGTTCCTGACCATCGCCGTTTTGGTCCCCTTCGCTACCGGACGCATCTCCCTCAAAGAAGTCCTCCAGGTATTCACCTCGGTCCCCGGAATCCTGGCCCTCGCTGGAGGTGCCATCGCCACGTATATGAACGGGAAGGGATTGGATCTTTTAAAGCTGGATCCCCAAATGATCATCGGACTGGTGATCGGGTCTATATTCGGCATCCTCTTTTTACGGGGAATTCCTGTGGGTCCACTGATGGCAGCGGGAATCACTGCCTTTTTGATGAAAATATTCCAATGGATCTGGCCTTGATAAAAAACCTGCCGACAGATGCCGGCAGGTTTTTTAAATTCAGGCTCGGGAGACATATTCCCCTTTGCGAGTGTCAACAATCAGTCGGTCCCCCTGGTTGATAAACAAAGGAACCTGCACCACCAAACCAGTCTCCAGTTTGGCCGGTTTCGATCCGCCAGTGGCGGTATCCCCCCGAATCCCCGGATCGGTCTCCACCACTTCTAGCTCCACCGTATTGGGAAGGTCCACTCCCAAGGTCTCACCGTTATAGATGACCAAGTTGACGTTCATATTCTCCTTGAGAAACTTGACTTCCCGCTCCAGTCGCCCCGCCGGAAGTGTCACTTGATCATAGGTCTCATTATCCATAAAGGTATACTCGCCGCCACTCTCGTATAGAAATTGCATCTGGCGGCTCTCCACATGGGCCCGAGCCATTTTTTCGCCAGCACGGAAGGTACGCTCCTGGATGTTCCCATTGCGGAGATTCCGCAGTTTGGAACGGACAAAAGCCGCCCCTTTCCCTGGTTTGACATGCTGAAAATCCATGACTTGCCATACATCTCCATCTAATTCAATCGTAAGACCGGTACGAAATTCACTGGTAGAAATCATCGATCTGTGCCTCCTCTGCTGTCATCAATCGATCTGTATCAGTTCTTTAGGGCTTTTCGTCAACACTTCATGCCCTTCATCCGTGACCAAAACATTGTCCTCAATCCGGACGCCGCCCACCTCTGGCAGGTAAATGCCCGGCTCCACGGTGACCACCATTCCCGCTTCCAATGTCTTTTCATTCCGGTAGGATAAGGTGGGGCCTTCATGAAGCTCCAACCCCAATCCATGACCGGTTCCGTGGCCGAAGGCTTCCCCATATCCGTGGTCCCGGATATACTCTCTTGCCGTCGCATCCACTTCCTTGCCGCTGATTCCGGCTTGGATCGCCTGAATCGCCCGCTTCTGGGCTTCGAGGACGATCCCGTAAATCTCCCGTTGCTGCTTTGAGGGACTTCCAATCATCACGGTTCGGGTCATGTCAGAGCAATACCCCTGATAATAAGCACCGAAATCCATTGTGACCAGATCCCCTGCTTCCAACACGCGGTCACTGGCAACCCCATGGGGCAGAGCAGAGCGGGGACCGGAGGCGATGATCATGTCAAAGGAAGAGGATTCCGCCCCCGCCTCTCGCATGAGGAATTCCAGGCGCAGAGAAATATCCCGTTCCGTCACTCCGGGACGAATCTCTTTCAGAATCTGTGCAAATGCTCCGTCAGAGATGGCAACAGCGTCCCGAATCCGTTGGATTTCTTCCTCATCCTTGATCAACCGCAGTCTTTCCACCAAATCGGATACGGGGACCGTTTGCAAACCCTCCAGCGACTCGATCAGCTTCCGATGCTGGCTGAAAGTGAGGTGGTTTTCCTCAAAGGCGAGGGAGCGGATGCCTGAACGATCCAGAATCTGTTTTATATCAGCAAAGGGATTCCCCTGATGTTCCACAAATTCAAAATGAGGTGCTTGATCTTTCACCTGCCCCCTGTACCGAAAATCCGTAATCAAAATCTGTTCCTGTTGCGTCACCACCACCCAGCCGGAAGAACCGGTAAACCCTGTTAAGTACCGGCGATTGGCAGGTTGGGAGATCAACAGGGCTTCGATGTCGTGTTCTTTCAGCAATCGGCGCAATCGAGCCAATCGTTTTTCCATATTTTTCGCTCCTTTTTACATCCAAGTCTGTTGATTAGCCACGTTTTGCAAGGGGAAGATGCTGTCTGGACATTCAGCTATGTTGAATCCTGGGAGAACCCTTGCACCGAATGGTTGGATCAGAGACGCCGCACAGGTAGCACAGGATCTATCCCATCATCTTCGACAGCCT
>CAUGKZ010000045.1 GCA_959600065.1 uncultured Kroppenstedtia sp.
TTCGCTATAAGAGAGAGAATCCACTGCCAACTGGACCATCGCCCGGTTGCGGGCTTCTTCCTCCGCTTTTTCCGCCTTCATCTCCAAAATCTCCATCCCGACTACGGTAGCCCCGTACTCCGCCAACACCAGATCATCCTCCACAAAAGGCTGATCAAAGCGGGTTAACAACAAAGTTCCCAGGCGGTCTCCCCCACCCATGATCGGAACGAGGGTGGTGTAACCGTGTGATTCGTTCTCATCCGTCTGATGATTCAGGCTGAATGGGCTGTTTTCATCCTGGTTGGCGGAAGTTTCCCGAACCGACTTCAGAAGATCATTGTACTCTTCGCCGAGATGACCCTCAAACACTGCTCGCCGTTGTAGATCATCTCCTGCGGATTCCTGCACGGTCCCGAATCCGAGGATCTTCCCCCGACGACTGACCACATAGACATTGGCCAGGATCATATCCCGCAGGACTTCGGCCATCTCTTTAAAACTGACGGCTTGTCCTCCTGTTCTTTGCAGGAGATTGTTAATCTCCCTCGCCTTGGACAACAGGTCCATTTCTATGATTTCCTCCTTTTCTTGTTAACAGGCAGCTCCTTTGCTGAATTTTGAGGGAGGGATCCTGATACTGTTCCCCAACCCGCTGAGATCCCATCAGCCCCCGGTTCAAAGGAGAGAAAAAGTGTTGTGATTTACCCTTCACAGACGGTCGGGATGGAGTTTCACATCCAGAGTGTTGATACCTATTTTAGGTGGGGAGATCGTGTTTCCCCACGCTCCCTCGGGTGACACACGACACTCCCGCAAACTTTTTCTAGTATCAAGCTCCCTGTTTTTAGAGTATATATTGGCTCAGATCCCGGTTTCCCACCACATCCCCCAATCGCTCCCGGACGTATTCAGGAGTCACCTGAACCTCTTCCAAGGTAATATCAGGAGCCTCAAAGGAGAGTTCCTCCAGCAAACGTTCCAATATCGTATGGAGCCGACGAGCCCCAATATTCTCCGTTCCTTGGTTGACATCCGCTGCCAGTTTTGCAATCTCCTGAATCGCAGTCTCCGTAAAGGTCACTCGAATTCCCTCGGTCTCCAGGAGAGCGGTGTACTGTTTGAGAAGGGCGCCTTTGGGTTCGGTCAATATGCGGACAAAATCCTCCGCCTTCAGATCCCCCAGTTCCACACGGATCGGGAACCTTCCCTGCAGTTCCGGGATCATGTCAGAGGGTTTGGCAGTGTGGAAAGCGCCCGCGGCGATAAACAGAATGTGATCCGTCTTTACCGGGCCGTACTTGGTCATTACCGTGGAACCCTCCACGATGGGCAGGATATCCCGTTGCACCCCTTCTCTGGAGACATCAGGCCCTCCCTGCCGATCCTTGCCCGCGATTTTATCCACCTCATCGATGAAGATGATCCCCGTCTGTTCCACCCGGCTCATGGAATCCTGCTGCACTTGGTCCATATCGATCAGCTTCTGTCCTTCTTCCTGGATCAGAACCTTGCGGGCCTCCCGGACAGGAAGACGGCGTTTCTTGGTCTTTTTGGGCATAAACTGTCCCAGCATCTCCTGCATATTAATCCCCATCTGTTCTGCACTGGAGCCAGCAAACATATCCATCATCGGCAATTGATCTTCCACTTCGATCTCGATCACTTCATCTTCCAATGAACCGCTCTTCAGTTGAAATCGGACCTTACGCTTCCTCTGCTCCAGCTCTTGGTTGCGGTTTTCTTCCTCCGCATCGGAGTTGCGTTCCCCTTTTCCTGAGTTGAACAGCATCTCCAATGGGTTTTTAAATTGATTGCTTCCTTTGCCGGAGGGGACCAGGAGAGAAACGATTCTTTCATCAGCCAGCTCTTCCGCCTTCTCCTTCACTTCTTCCAATTTTTCCGCCTTGACGATGCGGATGGCCGTCTCCACCAAATCCCGCACCATCGATTCCACATCCCGACCTACATAGCCGACTTCCGTAAATTTGGTCGCCTCCACCTTAACAAAGGGAGCCCCGACCAAGCGAGCGAGGCGACGGGCGATCTCTGTCTTCCCGACACCGGTGGGACCAATCATCAAGATGTTTTTGGGAACCACTTCGTCTTTCAGATCTTCCGGTAGCAGTGTCCTCCGGTAACGATTGCGGAGAGCCACAGCCACCGCCCGCTTTGCCTCGTTCTGGCCTACAATGTATTTATCGAGCTCCGCCACGATTTCCCGCGGAGTCCGTTTGGATTGCTTATCAGGGGATACGGTCACCCTCATACCTCCTCCAGAACGATTTGCTCATTAGTAAACACACAGATTTCCGACGCGATGGTGAGTGCTGCCTTTGCGATCTCACGCGCGGTGAGGTTGGAGGCGTAACGGCTGAGCGCCCTGCCTGCCGACAGGGCGTAACTTCCTCCAGAACCGATGGCCATCATCCCGTCATCGGGCTCAATCACTTCCCCGTTACCGGAGACCAGCAACAGATGCTCCTGATCCATCACCACCAACATCGCTTCCAACTTGCGGAGCACTTTATCCGCCCGCCACTCTTTGGCTAGCTCAACGGCTGCTCGCGGCAGATTGCCATGGAACTCTTCCAGCCTGCCTTCAAATTTCTCAAACAGAGTGACAGCGTCCGCCACCGATCCCGCAAAGCCTGCCACTACCTGACCCCGATAGAGACGGCGGACTTTTTTGGCCTGGTGTTTCATAATCATTTGGTTGCCGAAGGTTACCTGACCATCACCGGCTATCGCCCCTGAACCGTTATGGTGGATCGCAAATATGGTCGTTGCATGCATGCTTTCCAACCTGTTTTCCCCCTCCGGGTCAACCTCCTTCGGCTAACACTTGTGCCGAGGCAGGTCAACGGCTCTATTGCCTGTGGTTGGCACTTTTTTCTGCAAAAAAGTGTCAAAGCTTCCCAATTCCAGACTCTACTTCATCGTATCACAGAGGGTTTGGCCCAATCAAGGCAACAAAAAAGGGGAATTCCAATGACAACGCTGTTGCCAGGATCGGTTCCTGCCAATCCCAACAACAGCGTGGACTTATCCAGCGGAAGTTTCCTTTGCCGTCACATAAGAAGAGAATTCCTTCATGGATTCGAGAGCACGCTCGGCCAGTTGACGAACACGCTCCCGCTTCGGTTTCACCCGGGTTTCCAAGGGAGGGAAAAGGCCGAAGTTGATATTCATCGGCTGAAAATGGTTCGGATCCGCCTCTGTAATATAACGGGCCAAACTGCCCATCGCCGTTTCCGTTGGAAAGACGACAGGTGCTTCGTTCATTGCCAGACGAGCGGCGTTGATGCCGGCGATCAGACCCGCCGCCGCCGATTCCACATAGCCCTCCACCCCAGTCATCTGCCCGGCGATGAAGAGATCCTTCCGCTCTCGAAACTGATAGGTCGGCAAAAGTGCTCTCGGTGAATTGATAAAGGTATTGCGATGCATCACCCCGTAGCGGACAATCTCCGCCTGTTCCAGACCGGGGATCATCTGGAGAATCCGTTTCTGTTCTCCCCACTTCAGATGGGTCTGAAATCCGACGAGATTGTAGAGAGTACCCGCCCCGTTATCCTGACGCAACTGAACCACGGCATAAGGTTGCTTCCCTGTTCTGGGATCTGTGAGCCCTACAGGTTTCATCGGACCGTACAGGATGGTTTTCTCCCCGCGACGGGCCATCACTTCAATAGGCATACAGCCTTCAAAGTAAATCTCCTTTTCAAATTCCTTCAGCGGACTCACTTCCGCCTCCACCAGAGCTTTATAAAAACGGCGAAACTCCGCCTCCGTCATCGGACAGTTGATATACGCCGCCTCCCCTTTGCCGTATCGGGAGGCAATAAATGCTTGATCCATATCGATACTGTCCTTAGTCACAATCGGTGCTGCCGCATCGTAAAAGTAGAGATGCTCTTCACCAGCCAGCTTGCGGATTTCCCGAGAGAGAGCATCGGTAGTGAGGGGGCCAGTGGCAATCACTGTGATGCCGTCGGGGATCTCTGCCACCTCCTCTTCGAGGATCTCCACCTTCTCATGATTGCGCAACCTCTCGGTTACACAATTGGAAAAACCTTTCCGATCCACGGCCAACGCTCCCCCGGCGGGCACGGAGTGGGTGTCGGCACACCCGAGGATAAGGGAGTCCAGTTGCCGCATCTCCTCTTTCAGAATTCCGACTGCATTGCTCAAATCATTGGAGCGGAGTGAATTGCTACAGACCAACTCCGCGAATTGCCCAGTGTGATGGGCCGGCGTTTGCCTTTTCGGTCGCATCTCCACCAGGCGGACGTCCACACCGCGACAGGCCAACTGCCACGCCGCTTCACTGCCGGCCAAACCGGCTCCGATCACCGTTACCCTTTGGGTCATAGATCCTCCCCCTCAATTTTTCTCCTCTTGGTAATCACAGTGAGTACATTGGATCATAGTTCCCTTTTTCCTCTTCTTCTCCACCATCAAATGGCTACAACGAGGGCAGGGTCGAGGATTCGGTTTGTCCCAAGAGACAAACTCGCACTCCGGATAGCGGCTACACCCATAAAAAGTGCGTTGTCTTTTACTTTTTCTTTCCACGATCTCCCCTTCTTTGCAGCGGGGACAGGTAACACCTGTGGACTTCAGGATCGGTTTTGCATTACGGCAATCCGGAAACCCTGAACAGGCTAGGAATTTTCCGTAACGACCAAATTTGTAAACCATCGGGCTTCCGCATTTTTCACAGACTTCATCGGAAACCTCGTCTTGAATCTCTACTTCCTTCATCTCTTCCTCTGCCACTTCCAACCGCTTTGCAAACTTTTCATAGAATCGTTCTAAAATCTGGACCCAATCCACCTTGCCCTCTTCGACGTAGTCCAGGCTTTCCTCCATGCTGACGGTAAATTCCACATCCAGAATCTCAGGGAAGAACTCCTCCATCAGGGAGATGACAATCTCCCCCAATTCCGACGGGACAAAACGCCGTTCTTCCAGCATCACGTAGCCCCGCTTCTGAATCGTACTCAGCGTGGGAGCATAGGTGCTGGGGCGCCCGATTCCCTTTTCCTCCAGGGTTTTTACCAAACGAGCTTCGGTATAGCGGGGCGGAGGTTGGGTGAAATGCTGTTGCGGGCGGATGGATTTTCTTTTCAGTAGCTGCCCTTTCTCCAGCGCAGGCAAGAATTTGTTTTCTTCCTTGGTTCCATCATCATTGCCCTCGGTATACACCTTCATAAACCCAGGAAACTTGATTTTGGATCCCGTCGCCCGAAACAGCGCCTCCCCCACCTGAATGTCGGCAGAGATCTGGTCCAGAACCGCAGGGGACATCTGACTAGCGAGAAACCGTTCCCAGATCAATTTGTATAGTCGATACTGATCCCGGGATAGGTGAGGTTTCATCTCAGCAGGTGTCCGCAAAACCGATGTGGGACGAATCCCTTCATGAGCATCCTGAGCCCCGGCCTGCTTTTTATGGGTCCGGGGGCGAGCCGGAAGGTAAGAGTCCCCATACTTTCCCTGGATGTATTCCCGGGCTTCCTGGCGAGCGGTTTCTGAGATCCGGGTGGAATCTGTCCGCATATAGGTGATCAGACCGACGGAGCCCTCCTTTTTTCCTAGATTCACCCCTTCATAGAGCTGCTGGGCAATCGTCATCGTTTTCGCTGCACGAAAGTTGAGCTTGCGGGCCGCTTCCTGTTGCAACGAGCTCGTGATGAAAGGCGGGGCGGGGTTGCGCCGCCGCTCACTCTGTTTCACTTCCTCCACAGTAAACCGTTTACCCTTGATCGCTTCCAGCAGCTCTTGAACCTCTGCCTCATTTTTCAGTTCTTTCTTCTTCTTTCCGTATCCGTGAAACTTCGCTTCCAAAGTCTCCCCCTTCGCGTCCAGAACCGCTGTCACCGTCCAGTATTCTTCCGGTTGGAAATTACGGATCTCCTTTTCCCGGTCGATGATGAACTTGACGGCTACCGATTGGACCCGTCCCGCGGAGAGTCCCTTTCTCACTTTCTTCCACAGTACTGGGCTGATCCCGTATCCCACCAGACGATCCAAAATTCTGCGCGCTTGTTGCGCCTGAACTAAGTCCAGGTCAATCTTGCGCGGATGCTTGAAGGCATCTTTGACCGCCTGTTTGGTGATCTCGTTAAACACCACCCGGCACTCTTCATCCACCTCCATATTGAGGCTGTGAGCCAGATGGTAGGCGATGGCTTCCCCTTCCCGATCCGGGTCAGCCGCCAGATAGACACGCTTCACCTTTTTTTTGGCGTCTCTCAGTTCCTTGAGGACATCCCCTTTCCCCCGGATCGTGATATATTTTGGTTGGAATCCGTTTTCAGTGTCCACGCCCAGTTGACTTTTGGGCAAATCCCGCACGTGACCCATCGAGGCTTTGACGATATATTTTCTCCCCAAATACTTACTGATGGTTTTCGCTTTGGCGGGCGATTCGACAATGACCAAAGAATCGGCCATGCCTCGACCCCCTCTCTAAAAAATAAACCGTAATACTGATCATCATTCTAATGTCAATCTTTACCCAATTCGCCACAGGGTATAAACCCCAGAGGTAAAGCTGACGGATCTGGAGTGGATCGGTTCCTGTCGCTCTTGTACCATATCAAATGGAGAAGCCCCTGAGCAATGAGGTGATTTGAAGTCTATCCATTTTCAGGGTTCTCTTGCATAAGGAAAAAGCCTGCTTCCCGTTACGGGAACAGGCTTTATGAATGATTCGTTTCCTCACTATCAAAATCCTGCCGGCTACCTAGGATGACACCCCCTCTTCCAGGGAGCCGCTCCCTTGTGCCCTCGACAAACGGCGATACTCAGGCGCCCGATTCAACCGACGGAACAGGAGCTGATACACCCCCGCACTGACGAAAGCACAGATCCCTAACAAGAAGAAAGTCCATCCATATCCGACCCAAGCCGTGGCTGGAATGGCCACAGGAGCGATCGCCCGGCCGATCGAAAAGCGCAGGCTGGCAGCGGCAAAATATTGTCCCCGCATATTCTGCGGAGCCAACTTGGAGACAAATCCTTCCTGGATTCCGACCACAGCCAATTCCCCTGCCGTCAGGAAAATCATCCCTGCCACCGCCACCCAGAGGGCTGTGGAACTTCCAAATACCCACATCGACACTCCGTACAAGAGAGAAGAGAGGATAAAAACACGCCCTTCCGGAAACCGGTTCACCCAACGGGTCACGATGACAGTCAACAGAGCCACCAAGAACCCGTTTAAAGCCAACAGCCAACCGAAAAACTCCGCCCCTCCCGTCTGAATCGACCGATTCCCGAAAGAAAACAGTGTCTGTTGCGAGATCGCCTCCTTGACGTAAACCGCTACAGTCAGGTCCAATTGCATAAAGGTCTGGGCTACCAGAATTCCCGCCACGATAAACAACATAAAGTTGCGGTCAGACAGAATCACCCGATAATCCTGCAACTGAACCCACAAAAAGCGGTACCAAGGCAACTTTTTCCCTTCTGGAAATCCGGATGTCTCTCCCTTTTGGGGCACCGTCTCCCGAATCCAATAGCTAATCGCTACAGCCACAAGTAGACTGATCAGCGCGGCGACCACAAGCAAGGCAAATCGGTACTTGAAGAAGAAGATTCCACCTAGAATCGGACCGACCACCACTGCGATATTGACCGTGGTGTAAAATACCGCAAACACTTCATTCCGGTGTTTCGGTTTCACCAGATCCGCCACCATCGCGTGGCTGGCAGGCAAGTACAGAGAATTGGAAATGCCTAGGGCACTGAAACAGATGAAGGTCAGCATCGGGGAATGGTACCAAGGAGAGTTGGCCAAAGCAAAAAAGACAAAAGCAATCCCATCCACCACTGACGCGATCAACATCATCCGCTTGCGGCCGAACCGGTCGGCGCAATAACCCCCGATTACGTTGGCCAATACCCCGATCACCTGGGATACAATCAACAGCGCACCGGCGGTTCCTTTGCCAAAGGACTCGGCAAAATAGATCGCCATGAAAGGAAAGAACATCCAGAACAGGATGTTGACCATCCCTTCACCCAACAGTCGGATTTTCAAATTCAAATCCCACTCTTTCCAACGCATCGGTTTCCCCTCCATTCCTCTGTTTTTTTCGGACACAAAAAAGAACCATGAGCAAGGGTTCCTTTGCCCATGGTTCCCGGGTCCCGAATGCGTTCTATGCCTGCCCCGCCCAGGGAGCCAGAACAGAATGGACCGCGCAGGAGATGGAAAGGAATCCCTTGCGTAGACGAATGAATTTACTTGTTTTTCCAAGCAAAGATAAACGGATCCCATGAAGTACCGCTACAAGGCACAACTGCGGCGAGATCCGATTCATCGTACTTGCAGTGATAGAGAGTTGACTACACATGGACCTTTCCACCTCCTTCTTCCGAAAAATTGATATCCCTCATTCTATCCCATCTCCCAAAACAAAGCAACGGTTTTTGGAAATGCGAAACCTCAGCTGCCCCTCTCCGCAACACCATAACGGGAACGGAGTTTACCTAGCGGGAGGTGTGTAGCCACTCCTTCACTTCCAGCTAAGCATCCCATTAAAAAAGGGAGGGATTCCCCCTCCCCGATCGATCTGTTACCGCGATCGCGATTTTTTGCGACGGAAATCACCGATAAAAGTGACAAACTCTCCCCGCCGCAGATGGATAGTTCCCCGATTGAAAGCGCGGAAGGAGTTGAAAACAATCGCCGTGCGTCTCTTGCAGGTTACCCGGACAAAATCCCCGGGACGCAATGCCATCTTTGCCACCCGCACACGGGAAAAATGACACGCCAATCTGACCACCTCAAGCGGACGAACAGCGAATCGTTTCTTTTTCCGCTGATGCTCTAGGATTACTTGACTGGATCCAGCCATAATCGAGGGATCACTCCTTTGCCCGTTTCTATTTTTATCAGGGCTGTTGATTAATCAGGAAATGGGTGGTGGAACCAAAACTGACCTTTCGCTCTTT
>CAUGKZ010000046.1 GCA_959600065.1 uncultured Kroppenstedtia sp.
CTTGGGCGGCAGCAGCCGCGTCTTTGGCAATCCGCTCTCGCTCCTCGACCACTTCTTCCGTGGTTGCACCCACCAGGATGGAAACAAAGGGCTTTCCGGCTCCTCCAGAGATACGAAGCCATCCCAATCTCCCTTCGTCCTCCACCTCTGCGCAAGAACCGATGAGAGGCTCTAGCTCCTCAGGTGAACGCTTCAATCCGGCCAGCTTCAGAATCCGAGCCCCGGTGTAATCCGCTACCCGGACCAATTGATCCAAAGCCACTTGCTGGGCCACGAGCACCCCGGCATCTGTCAACACTTCTTCCGCGCCGGAGTCCACCTCACCCTCCACCAAGATCAGATCCACTTCCATATCTACCAATTTGAGCAGGATTCCTTCAAACTCTTGCTTTAAACTCTCCTGCTTGGCAAAGCCCGCTTCAGTGGCCAGGGACTCCTCATCCACAGGCTCGGGGCGGAAATCCTCCGCCACCAGCAACACCTGAACCGGGCTGCCGGTGTCCGCGGTTCTCAGATTGATGCGGCCTCTAGGGACCAACAGACCGTTGAAAACCCCGTGTTCCGCCCTGGGGTGGGACACCACCGCATCGGCGAGACGGAAATCCTTTTCCAACAGCTTCTCCCGTCCCATAAGAATAGCGGCTTCCATCACCAGTTCAGTCAGATCCTCCTGCTCCCGTCCCGCAGTGTAAACGATGCGTTGGAGCCAGTCATCCTCAAGATTCCAAATCGGCTGGGCCATCACCTGCATTTTTTCCAAGGCATGCCGGACCCCGCGGCGCATTCCGGCAATCACCTTGGAAACCGAAACGCCGCGGGCCACCTGTTTTTCCCCTTCTTCCACCAAAGCGGCGGTCAGCAGGGTGGCTGTAGTTGTGCCATCCCCCACTTCTTCCTGTTGGGCTCTGGCAATACCAGCAACCATGCGGGCGGCGGGATGCCGTATATCCATCCGGTTGAGAATGGTGACACCATCATTGGTGACAACCACCTCACCGTCATCCCCCACCAGCATGGTGTCCAATCCTTTGGGACCCAAGGTCCCTCTGACCGCTTCCGCCACCCTCTGGACAGCCTCGGCATTGACTGTAAGAGCACCGGAAAAGGGTTTTCGCTCCTCCGGGGTGAGGATGGATTCATCCTGACTTTCCATGGGTCGCTCACCTTCTTATCCGTATAAGCATTAAGATAAAGGGGTTGCCCCCCAACATCGCTCTCTCCGAACCCGGTGACGGACTCATCCGTAAATCCGTCGCAAATGTTCGGAAAAGTCCCGAGTGAGCACTTCAAGCAAACCAACCACCTTGCGGTAGTCCATTCGTGTGGGACCCAGAACCCCGATCGTTCCCAAGGAGCGACCGTCCACGGTAAAGGAAGCTGAGACAATGCTGCAGTTATTTACCGCCTCCAGATGGTTCTCCTGGCCTATCCGAATCCGGACCCCTGGACCCTCCTGATCGGACAACAGCTGGACAACCGTATCCGTTTCCTCAAAAAGCTCCATCAGAGCTTTCACTTTTTCCACATCTTTAAATTCCGGCTGGGTCAGGATGTTGGTCGTCCCACTGGTAAAGATTCGACCCTCCTGGTCAGCTACTAGCATCTGATCGATGATTTCCTGGAGGTACTCATAATGTTCAGCATGCCGGCTGAGCTCCTGATAGAGTTCTTTGTATACCGTCCGCTTTAAACGATAGAGTGGAACACCGGAAAGCTTGGCGTTCAACAAATTGACCATCTGTTCAATCCAAGAGAGGGAGACACCTTCCGGAACTGTGATCCGTCGTTGATCCACATGGCCGGTGTCCGTCACCAGAATCACCACAGCCATGCGATCGTGAAGCGGGATCACTTGTAAGTGTTTTAACTTATTATCATATAATTCCGGTCCCAGTATGATGGATGTGTAATTGGTGATCCGGGACAATATAGATACAGTCTGTTGGATCGTTTGTTCCAGAGCTTCCATTTGCGAGGCAAACAATTGTCGGATCGTGATCAGGTCCGACCGCTTCAAACGTTCAGGACCCATCAGATGATCGACATAATAGCGGTAGCCGATTTGGCTGGGTATACGGCCGGCAGATGTATGCGGCTGTTCCAGGAAACCCATCTCTTCCAGGTCGGCCATCTCGTTCCGAACCGTGGCTGCACTGAACCCGATGTCTTCCCGTTTGGCAACGGTGCGTGAACCCACCGGTTCCGCATGGACGATATATTCGTCCACTATCGCACGGAGGATCTTCTGTTGCCGCTCGCTCAGCATCTGCCTCCCCCCTTGTTAGCACTCTGATACCACGAGTGCTAAGTCTACCTCTAAAAGGTATCAAACCCCTCTCCTGTTGTCAACGCCAATCAGGCATGGTTACGCCGATTCTTCGATAAAAGCGGCGAAAACATCGTTCCCGAACAGCAGGCCCTTTTCCGTCAACCGATACCGATCTTCTTCCTGTTGGATGAGACACCTCTTTTGCAAGTCTTCCAGCACCGAACCGAACACGGCCTCCGGAGATGTCCCATACAACTTTGCAAACTGACTTTGACTCACTCCATCCCTCAGCCGCAGGCCGAGGATAAAATGGTTTTCCATCGCCTCAGCTGTGGATACCTGGTGAGTATCGGCAATGGGACGGCGGAAGTGGGAAAGGCGAATATACTCCTTCACCCCGTGAACATTTTCGTGACGGAGCCCCTCTGTATATCCGTGAGCTCCAGCTCCCAGACCGTAGTAAGACTCATTCAGCCAGTAAGTGCTGTTGTGACGGCTCTCCCGTCCGGGTCGGCTGAAATTGCTCACTTCGTATTGAGGATAGCCGGCTTCTTCCAGACGACGGCGAGTCAGCAGATACATCTCCAACTCATCATCTTCCGAAGGTAGAGGGAGCTTGCCCTGAAGCCTTCTATGATGAAAAACCGTCCCTTCCTCTACTGTGAGACTGTAAACCGAAAAGTGATCCGGACTCAGCGCCAGCCCCCGCACCAGTGCCTCCTCCATATCGGCGACACTCTGCCGGGGCAGACCGAACATCAGATCGAGGGACACATTGTCAATCCCCGCCTCCCGGGCAGCTGCGACACTATGGGCGATCTCATCCACTCCGTGATCCCGTCCGATCTCGGCCAATAGTTCCGGTCGGAAGGTTTGCGCCCCAAAACTGAGACGATTGACCCCCCCTTCCTTCAACACAGCCAGCTGATCCGGTTCTGTCGTTCCCGGATTGGCTTCCACAGTGAACTCCAGCTGATCCGACCAGTGGGGAAAATAACGTCGGATATCCTTCAACAACCGCTCCATTTGACGGGGTGTGAGCACAGTAGGTGTGCCACCCCCGATAAAAATCGTCTCAATCTTCCCCGGCGGGATCTCTTCCACCGTCTGAGCCATCTCCCTTGCCAAGGCCTCCAGGTAATCATCCACCGGTTGCCCTCCCACTACGTAGGCAGTAAAATCGCAGTAATGGCATTTGTGAGCACAAAATGGGATATGAATATAGATAGATCCTGGCGCCATGTCTGGATACCTCCCTCCCTGAAAAAACGCAAGCAGGCATCGAAGCCACCCCTCGCGATCGGATCTATTTTTTGGAGTCGGTATCCTCCATTTGGAGAACAGCCATAAATGCCTCCTGGGGGATCTCCACGTTGCCCACAGACTTCATCCGTTTTTTTCCTTCCTTCTGCTTCTCCAACAGCTTGCGCTTCCGGGAAATATCCCCGCCGTAACACTTGGCCAGCACATTTTTCCGCTGGGCCCGAATCGTCTCCCTTGCTACCACCTTGTTGCCGACGGCGGCCTGCACCGGAACCTCGAACATATGCCGAGGAATCAGTTGCCGTAACTTCTCCACCAACTGCCGGCCCCGGTGGTATGCTTTGTCTTGGTGAACGATGAAGGAGAGAGCATCCACTGACTCCCCGTTCAGCAGGATATCCATCTTTACCAGCTTAGAAGCCCGATAACCGACCATCTCATAGTCGAAAGAGGCATACCCCTTGGTACTGGATTTCAACTGGTCGAAGAAGTCATAGACGATCTCCGCCAAAGGAAGCTCATAGATGATATTGACGCGATTGGCATCCAGATATTGCATATCGGCAAATGTACCCCGTTTGTTTTGGCACAGCTCCATTACCGCCCCTACATAGTCATTGGGCACCATGATCGATGCCTTGACGTAGGGCTCCTCTACATGCTCCACTTTCTGTTGGGGGGGCATATGAGTCGGATTCTCGATCTCCAACATCGCTCCATCTGTCGTATACACACGATAAACCACGCTGGGAGCGGTAGTGATCAGAGGAATATTGTACTCCCGCTCGATCCGCTCTTGAATGATCTCCATATGCAACAGCCCGAGGAAACCAGACCGGAACCCAAAACCCAGCGCTCCGGAAGTTTCCGGTTCATAGCGCAGGGAGGCATCATTCAGTTCCAGTTTTTCAAAAGCTTCCCTCAGGTCCTCGTAATCCCCGGAATCGACGGGGTACATCCCACAAAAGACCATGGGATTGATCCTGCGGTATCCAGGCAAGGGTTCTGGCGCCGGACGATTTGCATCGGTAATGGTGTCCCCCACCCGGGTATCTTTCACATTTTTGATGGAGGCCACCATAAACCCGACCTCCCCTACGTTCAATTCATCCTGGGGGACGGGATTGGGTGTGAACACTCCCACCTCAGTCACTTCAAACTCTTTGCCGGTGGCCATCATGCGCACCTTCATCCCCTTGCGGATGGTACCATCTACCACGCGGATATAAGAGATGGCTCCCTTGTATGCATCATAAACGGAATCGTAGATCAACGCTTTTAAGGGGGCGTCAGGGTCTCCAGCTGGCGGGGGAACCTTCTCCACGATCTGTTCCAGGATCTCACGGGTTCCGATCCCCTCCTTGGCTGAAGCGAGCACCGCATCGGAGGCGTCCAGGCCGATCAGATCTTCCACTTCCAAGCGAACCCGGTCCGGCTCCGCACTGGGCAGGTCGATCTTGTTGATCACCGGCAGAATCTCCAGATCGCTATCCAAAGCAAGATACACATTAGCCAGGGTCTGAGCTTCCACCCCCTGGGCAGCGTCCACCACCAACAGTGCCCCTTCGCAAGCGGCAAGACTGCGGGACACTTCATAGGTGAAATCTACATGTCCCGGGGTATCAATCAGATTGAGAATATATTCCTTGCCGTCCTTCGCCTGAAAAGGAAGGCGGACCGATTGCAATTTGATGGTAATGCCCCGCTCCCGCTCCAAATCCATCGTATCCAAGTACTGATCCTGCTTCTCCCGTTCGGAAAGCGCCCCGGTTTGTTCCAGAAGCCGATCGGCCAGGGTGGATTTTCCATGGTCGATATGGGCGATGATCGAAAAGTTGCGGATCCTTTGTTGTTGCTGTCGTTTCGAGTCACTCATTCAGTTCCCTCCTGAACGGAAAACACGCACCATATGCATCTTATTTATTATAGCAGTCCGACTGATGGGGTACAACGGAGGGAACCTCCGACAGAGGAAATTTTTCCCGAAGATCAACTGCGACAGGATCATCATCCAACACGAAAAAGCCCGCCAAGTGACGGGCTTTTCCCAATCTTACTAGAAGTGTCACAGGGAGGGTTGGATCGTTTTTCAGCTCCTACCCTCCCTTGTACAGTTTTTCATAACGCTTCTAGGACTGCTCTAATAGCGCTTGTACATCCCCACAGAGGGAACCGTATAATCGAAGCCAAACTTCTTGTACAACCGGTCAGCAGGTACATCGGCGATCAGGCTGACATAGGCGCTATCAGGGGCATGATGATCCAGATATTCGGTGATAGCCTTCATCATCTCTTGACCGATCCCCCTCCCCTGAAATTCCGGATCCACCGCCACATCCACCACCTCAAAATTGCAACCCCCGTCTCCGACCAGACGGCCCATTCCGATCAGTTGATCTTCGGAATAAACGCAGACAGAAAACAGACTGTTTTTTAACCCGATCGTGGCTGCTTCCCGACTCCGCTCGCTCAACCCGGCAATTTTCCTCAGTCGCACATAGTCATCGACAGGAGGAAGTTCATGGCGAATATCGTAAGGTCTCAATTCTTGTTACCCCCCAGGTCCCTGTAGGATCCGATTCGGTTCAAATCTCAAAACACGAAATCAAAAAGCGGTATGTACTCGTCCCCCCCCTGCCTCAATCATATTTTTTCTTCATCATTTTAGCAAAAAGGGAAAGTCTCCATCAGACTACATGCTTATCGATATCCATTGAGTTTCTTGGGATCCGGGGTCCTCTACTGATCCTTTTCCTGAAACCAGCCCACCATCTGTTCAATCGCTTTGCGGGTGGCTTGTTTGATGCCTTCACCGGCTTGGTTGCCAGCGGTGGTCAACCAGCTGCTGGCATCGGAGGCTGTTGGAGCGGGGTTTCCTTGCGAGGATTCTTGCGAACTTTTTTCGTCTTTTTGCTCCTCTTCCTGATCCTCTTGGATCAGGACTGGACTCTCGGTCTCGTAGACGTGGCCCAGGACGGAAATCTCCACCCGTCCCTCCCGAGGGGTGATGTGAACAGCTCGGGGAGCGCCTTCGCTCCCTTGGGTGCGGTGGATATTCTGTTCCGCTGTGTCAATGCCTAGGAAGATTCCAAACAGTAGAACCATCATCAACGCCACTACTTGGATCCCTACCCGCATGTTCCATCCCCCTCCAGACGAGTTTACTACCGCGCCTTTCCGTCCACTGGTACTGCATCAAAATGGATTTCCGCCAGCGCCCGAGCCAGTGCGTCAGCCGTCCGATAGGTCTCAGCGAATGTGTTGTCCACTCCACCCACTTCCATCAGGAGACTGTTGGGGGAGAGGGATTGGTTGTATTCTCCGTTTCCCATGGCTCGGCTTTTCCGGAACACGCCTTTGGACAGACCCGGGTACAGTTCGTTCAGTTTATTGTGGAGTTTGCGAGCTAGTTGCTCGTTCTTCTCCCAATGGGGATTGGCGGTCCCGATCACCAAGGCGACCCGCGCATAATTTTTCCCATGGATCTCCTTGGTGGTCTTCCCCCGACGTTGCGAATCCCGATGGATATCGATGAAATACTGGAGATCCTTGTCCTGCTTCATCGCCGCCACCACTTTTTCCCGGGATGCCTGATAAAGTTGATTCCATTCCGCCTGGTACCCCTCGGTGTAAACTTCGGAACCGATTCCTAATTTCTCCAATGAATCCGCAAACCGCTCTCCCACTCGGCCGATATTGATCTTGTTGTCATAGGCCGTATTGGGATCCGTCCCCTTCAGTTCCGGGAGGAAGGATTCCGTGTAGTGAGTGTGGTAAATGTAAACCCTGTTTTTCTCTTGATCCGGGGTACCTGCCTTCTTTTCAGCCGAAGACTTCTTTTTCTTCTTCTCCTTCTCCTTCGGTTTAGACCCCATCTTCTTTTCCAAGTCGGAGGGGGGAGGGGATTCAATCGGAATCGAAGTGTAGTCCACATCCTCCGCTGCCACCACAATCTCAGTATCAAACAGGGCAAATCCCGGCAATTCGCTTCCGAGAAAGGTGCGGGGATCCTTGGGATCCACACTGGTAACCAGCTCAAAGAAAATACGGGAGAATCCCGGTTCTCTCAAATGATCCTCCATCGTAGTCAGGTGGGGGATCTCTCCACCCATCAGATAAAGAAAGGTTTCTGTTGAAAAATGGGAGGTGATCCGCCCCAGATCTGATGATTGGACACTCCGCTTCGCCTGAATCATCGCAAACAGTCCTGTCAACATAAAAATGAAGGCGGTTCCCAGGATTAGTATCACAAACAATTTCCGGACTTGTGGAGTGGACATATTCCAGGTGCTGAACCGATGAACCCGGTTCTTCATTCTCTTCCCTCCCCGAGCTTGTCTCTACTGGCGAATATATGAGGGGGAAAGGTAGAGTAGAACGGATTTCTGAACTTTGCTAGATTCAGAGGCTGGATTCCAACTTCGGACAGGCCGCAGAAGTGTAGTCGGTCGGGATCAGGTTTCACACGTCGGTACCCAAGTTCTAGCAATCCCAAGTCACTCCATGTGAAACCCCACCCTCCCTGTGAAGAGTTTTTTCACAACGTTTCTAGATGATATGGGCGGATACATTTTCCATCGTCACTGCTTCATGGAGGGAGCAGTTTAAACCGTCGGCCACCAGTTTCCCCATATCCCCGATAAACATGTCCACTTCCTTCGGGGTAACGATCAAATTTTGCCCCAGGGGATCGAGCACTTCGTGGATCAATTGCCGCTTCTCCTCGGAATCAAGGGTCCCCACCATCCCCATCATCTGTTGGCTAGTGTCAGAGGGAACTTCCTGATCCCGAAGCTCTTGGAGATTGGGACGGTTCAAGGGATCGAGGGGGCGGCTTGGCTGCTTCTGGTTCATTTCCCGATGGAGATAAGAGACCACCATTTCCACCGTGTCATGAGCGATGGTGGCAGCATCTACCACGGTGGGAATCCCGATCGCGATGACGGGGATGCCCAGGCTATCCCGATTGAGAGCTTTCCGCTTATTCCCCACACCAGAGCCAGGATTAATGCCTGTGTCCGCCACTTGGATGGTAGTGTTGACCCGACTAAGGGCCCGGGAAGCCAGGGCATCAACAGCGATCACCGCATCGGGACGCGTTTTCTCCACAACCCCAAAGATAATTTCGCTGGTCTCCATTCCCGTCGTCCCCAGGACACCGGGAGCGATGGCACTGACCGGTCGATAACCCGCTTCCACCTGTTCCGGCATCAATGAAAACAGGTGACGAGTAACCATCATATGCTGCACTACAAAAGGACCCAGGGAATCAGCGGTGACATCGCGATTACCCAGACCGACAATCAGGATCTGAGCATTGGGATCGATC
>CAUGKZ010000047.1 GCA_959600065.1 uncultured Kroppenstedtia sp.
GGCACTAGGAATCTAGTGAAAATGCATGCCCAGAGCCGCCACCCGTTCTCGCCATAAGTGAAGGCAGGGTTTCTATGATAGGTTTCCTCCGTCCATGAAAAAGATGAGGTGCCCATCCTCTTCCTATGATTTAATAGAGCAGGAGAGATGATTCTCCCATGAACTAATCATTTTTCGGATCGGAGGGTAAAAAATGGCCTTTGTATTGCCTCAAGATTGGCAGCAAGTGTTGGCGGAAGAGTTGAAACAGCCCTATCTACTGGAATTGAAGTCGTTTTTGGAGAATGAGCGAAAACAACATTCGATCTATCCACCAGAGGAGGATCTGTTCTCCGCCTTGGCGTGGACACCCTATGATCAGGTGAAGGTACTGTTACTTGGACAGGACCCCTATCACAACGACGGCCAAGCCCACGGACTCTCCTTTTCCGTACGCCCTGGGGTATCACTGCCCCCTTCGCTAAAAAATATGTTCAAAGAGTTGCAAGAAGATCTAGGTCACCCTGCCCCCAACCATGGGCATCTGGTCCCCTGGGCTCGCCAGGGAGTCTTAATGCTGAACACCGTCTTGACCGTGCGGGCACATGAACCCAATTCCCATAAAAACAAAGGATGGGAAACCTTTACCGATGCTGTGATCCGCAAGGTGAATGAGAAATCCGAGCGAGTCGTCTTCGTGTTATGGGGAAATCACGCTAAAAAGAAGAAAAAATGGATCGATACCAGCCGACATGCCATCATCGAATCGGCCCATCCTTCCCCTTTGTCTGCCAAACGGGGATTCTTCGGCAGTCGCCCCTTCTCCGCCATCAACCGGTCCTTGGAGGAGGCGGGACTGGAAGCGATTGACTGGCGCATCCCGGATATTTAAACCAAGTGGGAAGCCCTGCCGATACTCGATTTGACAGATCTATCACTCCGATGTCATAATGATACAAATTGAACTGGATGATCTGTAAAACGCGATGACGGAGGCCAGTACGACCGGCTGATCGCCCAGAGAGCAGAACCCACTGGCTGAGAGGTTCTGTCGGAAAGCCGGTCTGAACCCACCTCTCGATGCGGGCGGCGACAAGCCGAAACGGTCCCCCTGACCGTTATTTCCGGGCAACGACTGTTTTGTTGCAGTCGCATGAGGTGGGCACAACTGTCAACCAAGGTGGTACCGCGGAAGAACACACTCCCTTTCGTCCTTGAACAGAAGGGAGTGTGTTCTTTTTATCAGGCGTGTTGATTATCCATATTTTGGGTAGGAAATCAGGTCGGGAGGGTGGGGCGGCTGCGATCTCTTGCAAAGAGCGCAAAGGCTCTTTACCGTCCCACCCCATCCCCGTCCCCTCAAGCAATAATTTACGATAGGGGCAATTGGAAGAGCGAAAGGATCAATTTTGTTTCCTCCACCCACTTTATGGTTAATCAACAGTCCTGTCTTTTTATAACAGGAGGCAAGAACGAACATGAACCATCCGACTGTCCTTGTCAAAATCGGTACTTCGTCCCTGACAGATGACTCTGGAAAACTGAATCCAGCGGCTTTACAGGCTCATGTGGAGGCTCTCACCCGGCTCAAACAGTCCGGCTTCCGGGTCGTCCTCGTCTCATCGGGAGCCATCGCTGCCGGCTTTCATGAGCTCGGTTTGGCTCACCGTCCCCACTCCTTGGCGGGGAAACAGGCAGCCGCTGCCACCGGGCAGGGACACTTGGTACAGCGTTACCGCGAAGCATTTTCCGCCCACGGGGAAATCTGCTCTCAGGTTCTCCTGACGCGAAACGACTTTGATCATCGCATCCGCTTTCTGAATGCACTCAACACCCTTCAATTCCTCTTGGAGCGGGGTATGATTCCTGTGATCAACGAAAACGATTCGGTTGCCGTGGACGAAATCCGCTGGGGAGACAATGATATCCTGGCTACGTTGGTGGCCGGTCTGTTGCAGGCCGACTGGCTGCTGTTCGTCACCAACACCGACGGACTCTACACCGCCAATCCTCTGGATCATCCAGAAGCAGAAAAAATCCGCCGACTCCATCCCCTGGACCGATCCCTACCCGCTCAGGTAGATCGCAGCAAATCCTCCCTGGGCAGCGGTGGTATGAGTTCCAAACTGATCGCCGCCCGCAAGGCGGCCCGCGCCGGCATCCAAGTCTATATTGGCACGGCAAGTGAAAACCCTGACTGGATGCTGGATGTCGTGAATGAACGGGGGAGCGGAACCTATATGGAGCCACAGCCCCGCCGAGCCAGTCGTAAGGAACAATGGATCGTCGCCCATTCCCGCCCTCGGGGATCTTTGCACGTGGATGAAGGCGCCGCCCAGGCCTTGATGGAAAAAAGGAAAAGTTTGTTGCCCTGCGGAATCCTAGCCGTAAACGGAAGCTTTGAATCAGGAGAGATCGTGGAGGTGATCGGTCCTCAAGGACATCCGCTGGGCCGGGGGATCACCCGTTTCTCCGCTCCATGTCTCCAGCGAGTCAAGGGATGGAGAACCTGGGAAATCTCCCGGCTGGTCCCGAACCACCCGGAAGAAGTGATTCACCGAAACGATTGGGTGCCCGCTTCATCAACCATCTCTTCCCAGGAGGTCTCCCCATGATGAACTCCATTCAAAAACAAGCGGCAACAGCCCGTTCCGCTTCGAAAAATCTGGCTATCGCATCCGCAGAACAGAAAAACGAATCCCTTTATGCCATCGCTCGCGCATTGCGCCATCGGAAGGCGCTGATCCTGGAACAAAACCAGGAAGATCTAAACGCAGGAGCGAAGGCCGGCCTCTCCAACGCCCTGATGGACCGGCTAAGATTGACAGAACCACGGCTGGAAGCGATGGCTGCAGGTTTAGAAATGTTGACCCGCCTGCCGGAACCCATTGGCGAAATCCTGGAAGTCACTGATGGGGAGAAGAATCTGCGCATCGAGAAAATCCGGGTCCCCTTGGGAGTGGTAGGGATGATCTATGAAGCCCGCCCCAATGTCACCGTGGATGCCTCAGGACTCACTCTGAAATCAGGAAATGCTGTCATCCTGCGTGGAAGTTCCTCCGCTCTCCGTTCCAACGCCGTCTTGGTGGACGTCATCCGCGAAGCCTTGGCGGACACCTCCCTGCCCCCAGAGGCGGTGCAATTGGTGACGGATCCCCGTCGGGAAACCGTCCGGGATCTGATCACCTGCAAAGAGGGGATCGATGTAGTCATCCCCCGCGGCGGTCCCAGTCTGATCCAGCGGGTAGTCCGGGAGGCCACGGTTCCGGTATTGGAGACAGGAGCGGGTAACTGTCATATCTATGTGGATCGGACAGCTGATCCCGAGATGGCTCGCAACATTGTGACCAACGCCAAAACCGACCGTCCCGGTGTCTGCAATACCACTGAGACCCTCCTCGTCCATCGCGAGTGGGCGGAGAAGCATTTAGCGAAACTGTGTGAAGGGCTGACTCTGCAACAAGTGGAAATCCGGGGATGCTCCCGGACTCAAGGAATTTTCCCGCAGGCGATTCCGGCCACATCGACGGATTGGGAGACAGAGTATTTAGGGCCGGTGTTGGCGGTAAAGGTGGTCGACTCCCTTGAAGAAGCCATGGAACACATCGATCGCTACGGCACCGGCCACTCTGAAGCCATCATCGCCGAAGACGATGTTTCCGCTCGCCGTTTTCTGCAGGGCATCGACGCCGCAGCGGTCTATCACAACGCCTCCACCCGCTTTACCGATGGATCCCAGTTCGGCATGGGGGCAGAGATCGGGATCAGCACCCAAAAGCTCCATGCCAGGGGTCCCATGGGCTTGCGGGAACTGACTTCCTACAAATACCGGATTCACGGTACCGGGCAAGTGCGTTAAACAATATTTAGGCAGGGGCGATAACGCCCCTGCCTAAATCATCATCCCAAGCTCAGGGCTGTTGATTAACCAATAAATGGGGGAAGAAAACTAAATCGACCTTTCGCTCTTCCCATTGTCCCATCGTGAAATATTGCTTGAGGGGACCTTATTTCCTGCCACCTAAAATATGGTTAATCAACACACCTGTCTCAAGCTCCATTTAACGTTCTGAGACAATGTGAACGTCCACCGTTTGTAAGTCTTTCATAATAACATTGATTAGAGAACCTTTCCATATTTCCTCCCAGCGCGTCTGGGCTGACTGACCCATAATGATTTGTGTGATCTGATTCTGACGGCACACATGAACTATCTCTGGAGCGATATGTCGAGAGCCGGCTTCCTTCAGCAAAAATTCCGCGTTAAACTGAGATGCGAGCATCTTCCATTCTACTATTTTCTTCTCGACCCTTTTTGCTTTGACGGTTCGCGAGAGAATATGGAGAATATAAAGCTTCGCCCCCAACCGATTGGCGATCCGCCAACCCCGCCGAATCAGCTTCTCGGCATTTGGTCGATACTGAATGCAGACTAGGATCCGCTCTTGAACTCCGGCAGGTTCTTCAATGCCCTCATCGGTTCGCTCCTTCGTCAGCTGTTCATCGATATCATCCGCCACTTCCCGCAGGGCCAGCTCCCGAAGTGCCACCAGATTCCCTTTTTTAAAAAAATGGTGGAGAGCCTGTTCAATTTTATCTCGCGTATAGATGTCGCCTTCCTGTAAGCGTTCCCGCAGAGTTTCGGGACTCACATCAATCAGCTTGATCTCGTCTGCTTTACTCAACACCGAATCAGGCACCCGTTCGTTGACTGCGACACCAGTGATTTTTTGTACGATGTCCCGGACGCTCTCCAGGTGCTGAATGTTCATAGCCGTCCAGACGTGGATGCCCGCCTTTATAATCTCATTTACATCTTGGTATCTTTTTCGGTTACGCGAACCGGGCACATTGGTATGTGCCAATTCATCGATCACCACCACTTCCGGGTTGCGAGCGATGATCCCCTCTACATCCAATTCCTCTAACTCATTTCCCTTGTATGGGATCTTTTTTTTCGGGAGCACTTCCAGATCGCCCAGTTGGTCTGCTGTTTTCTTTCGCCCGTGATATTCAATCAGACCGACAACGATATCCACTCCTTTTCGATGAAGCTCATTGGCTTCTTGGAGCATAGTGAATGTTTTTCCCACTCCCGGCGCAGCACCTACATACACTTTGAGACGTCCCTGCTTCATTTTTTCGATCTGGGCCAGAATCTCCTCTGGGCTGAGGCGACGATATTTTTGTCCGTTGGTCACCACCATGCAGGACCACTCCCTCTATTTCATCCTTCCGTTCACAGCCAAATTCAGCTTTAGCACGTTGACCCGAGGTTCGCCAAAAATGCCCCACTCCTTCCCCTCGGTGTTCAAATCGATTAGAGACGCTAACTCCTGTTTGGAAAGACCTGACGCCTTTGCAACCCTGGGGATCTGGAAACGGGCTGCTTCCGGGCTGATATGGGGATCCAAACCGGAGGCAGAGTTGGTTATCAGGTCGAGGGGAATATCCTCCTTCCTCGTTCCCGGATCCTCTTTCAATAGTTGATCCACAGTCTTCTGTGTCCGATCAATCATCGTCTTGTTTGAGGGGGCATAGTTATTGGAGCCAGAGTTGACCGCATCATATTCGATGGAAGAGATGCGGCCATGGAAGTACTCATCTCCTGTGAAATTTTGTCCAACCAACTTTGAACCGACGACCTTTCCGTTCTCATTCTTGATGATACTTCCCTCCGCCTGCTCAGGAAAAAGGAGTTGGGAAATTCCTGTCATCAACAGTGGATAACCTAATCCACACAGCAATATCAACAAGAGGGACAAGCGAACATATTTCATTTTCCTATCACCTTGATTCCTCAGCCGCTACGGGCTGATATTTGGGGTCAGACGTGTTGATCAGCCATACTTTAGGTAGGAATTCAGGTCGGGATGGTGGGACGGTGAAGAACCTTTGCGTTCTTTGCAAGAGATCGTAGCCGTCCCATCATCCCCCTCCTCTCAAGCCATATTTTACGATTGGGGCAATGGGAAGAGCGAAAGATCGATTTAGTTGGTTAATCAACGGCCCTGATTTGGGCTATATCTTTGTTGCACTGGGAAACCCGGGTCCTCTCACAGGAAGACTTCCAGGATCATATCGATGATTTTGATTCCCACAAAGGGCACAATCACTCCCCCGAAACCGTAAATCAAGAGGTTGCGACGCAACAGTTGAACAGCAGGTAACGGTTTGTAGGCAACCCCTTTCATCGCCAAGGGGATCAATAACGGAATGATCACCGCATTGAAGATCAGGGCCGACAGGATGGCGCTAGTCGGTGAATGCAAACCCATAAAATTGAGGGTTTCCATTTGCGGAATCGCCAGGGTGAAAATTGCCGGAATGATGGCGAAGTATTTGGCGATATCGTTGGCCATACTGAAAGTCGTTAGCGCCCCCCGCGTCATCAAGAGTTGCTTGCCGATTCCGACCACGTCGATAATCTTGGAGGGATCCGAATCAAGATCCACCATGTTAGCTGCTTCTTTAGCGGCAACAGTACCGCTGTTCATGGCCAAACCGACATCAGCTTGAGCGAGAGCTGGAGCGTCGTTAGTTCCATCTCCGGTCATGGCCACCAGCTTCCCCTGCTCCTGCTCCTCTCGAATCACACGGATCTTGTCCTCGGGAGTGCTCTCAGCGATAAAATCATCCACCCCCGCCTCCTTGGCGATCGTCGATGCGGTCAGCGGGTTATCCCCAGTGCACATGATCGTTCGAATCCCCATGTGACGCAATTGATTGAAGCGTTCCTTCATGCCAGGTTTCACCGTATCTTTCAGATAGATGAGACCGAGGATCTCCTTCCCGATGGCGACAGCCAGGGGAGTGCCTCCCATGCGGGCGATACGATCCGCTTGTTCATCCAGATCCGCGGGGGGCTGACCCCCTTTTTCTTTGACATACCGTTTCACAGCATCGACAGATCCTTTACGGTAGGATTCTCCTTTGATATTCATTCCGCTCATTCGTGTATCCGCGGTAAATGGAATAAATTCCGCCTCCCCATACCGAGAGGAATCGATCTGCAGTCCCTGCTCCGAAGCCAATTCTAAAACGGAACGTCCTTCTGGTGTTTCGTCCTGAATGGAAGCCATCACCGCAGCTTCCCGGACATCCTCTTCTTTACGAGAGCCTACCGGAATAAATTCTGCTGCCATCCGATTGCCGAAAGTAATCGTACCTGTTTTGTCCAGGATCATGGTGTGGATGTCACCAGCTGCCTCGACCGCCTTTCCTGACATCGCCAACACATTGAAGCGGGTCACCCGGTCCATTCCGGCGATCCCGATCGCGGAGAGCAACGCCCCGATCGTGGTCGGGATTAGACAGACTAACAGAGCAATCAAGGTGGCGATTTCCAATTGAACACCAACATAATTTGCAATGGGTACCAGGGTGACCACTACGATCAGAAAGATCGCCGTCAACGTTACCAACAGGGTGTTGAGTGCGATTTCATTGGGAGTTTTCTGCCTCCCGGCACCTTCTACCAAAGAGATCATCTGATCCAGGAACGACTCCCCAGGGTTTGCACTGATCCGGACCTTTACGGAGTCGCTAACCACTTTGGTCCCGCCGGTAACAGAGCTGAAATCGCCACCGGCCTCTTTGATCACCGGAGCCGATTCCCCAGTGATCGCTGATTCATCGATGGAGGCAAGTCCTTCAATGATCTCTCCATCACTTGGAACCAGATCACCGGCCTCGACGAGTACAATATCCCCCTTTTTCAGATCGGTGGAAGAAACAATGTGGATGTTCCCCTTATCATCCAATTTACGAGCCTTCGTATCCGTTTTGGTTTTTTTCAGACTCTCCGCCTGCGCTTTGCCACGTCCTTCCGCCAATGCTTCGGCAAAGTTGGCAAAAAGGATGGTGAAGAGAAGGATCGCGAATACAGCGAAATTGAAGCCGGTGTGTCCCTCCATACCAAATAATTCTGGCATGAACACCGTCAGCAAGGTTAGGATGGTCCCGATCTCCACTATAAACATCACCGGGTTATTCATCATCGTGATCGGATTTAATTTGATGAAACTACCGATCAGCGCTTGGCGCAGGATTTTCCCATTCAGCAACGAGGACTTGTTTTTGGGAGAGGACTCAACGCCTTGCGTCCTTATGGAATGATCTCGATCCATGGTCTCAACCCCCCCTTTTATCGAAGTGATAAAAATTCTGCAACCGGTCCCAGTACCAACACCGGCAAAAAGGTAAGCGCCCCTATAATCAGGATCGTACCTGCCAGTACCGTTCCGAAGGTCGCATTATCGGTGGGAAAAGTTCCGATAGACGCTGGCACCTTCTGTTTGGCTGCTAGTGAACCCGCTACCGCCAACAGAGCGACAATAGAGAGGTAGCGACCGAAGATCATCACCACTCCGGTCATGATATTCCAATAGGGAGTTTGATCATTCAGCCCCTCAAAACCGGAACCGTTATTGACGGCGGAAGTGGTCAATTCGTATAAAACCTGAGAGATCCCGTGGAAGCCCCCATTGCTGATCGCCTCCGTCCCCCAAGGAGTGAGAAAAGAGACTGCTGTCGGCACCAAAATCAGGAGTGGGTGGGCCAATAGCACCAACACAATCCATTTCATCTCTCTCGGCTCGATTTTACGTCCGAGAAACTCCGGTGACCGACCCACCATCAGACCTCCCAGGAATACGGCCAAGATGGCATACAGCAAAATGTTGAGAAATCCGGCACCCACACCGCCAAACACCGTATTCAACATCATATTGGACAAGGTGACCAGGCCACCGAGGGGGGTTAGAGTGTCATGCATCGTATTGACAGAACCTGTTTCCGCTGCGGTGGTCACGGAAGCAAAGAAGGCTGAGAGCACCGGTCCGAAGCGAACCTCCTTCCCTTCCAT
>CAUGKZ010000048.1 GCA_959600065.1 uncultured Kroppenstedtia sp.
GGGAGGAGAGCAGGTGTTTCCACGTTACTTTCAACTGCTGGCGCCAGGAGGGAGTCTCACCTTTCGCGGTTCCTTGGAGGGGGTTCACTTTACGTTTATGGGTAAACGCGGAATTCTCTCCCCTCGGCAAGCTTTTGAAAGAGCGAAGATGCGGCGGGGAGAAAAGGTATTGATCTATTATGGCTCCCAGCGGGGTTCCAAGGTAGACTCCCTGGGTATGGAGGCGATTGAGTCGGCACTCGACCTGGGCGGGATCCCAGTGGTGGCCGTCGCCACAGAGGAACAAGGCCGCTTCGTGAAAGAACGCTGGGTTGGACAACTAGCAGGAGTATTCAGTCTGGAGGAGATCCAAAGGGAAGAGAAGTCTTTCGATTGGCCGGCGGCGCTTCCCGTTCTGCCGGATCCGTCTTCGCAATTTCGGGAGTGTCGAGAGGCATTGACTCTGTATCAGGAACGGACGGTTCATCCTTTTTGCCAGCAGGCCCTTAGCCAGCTTGACAGGGATGTCCATCTGGAAACGGGATTTGATCTGGTATTTGAACGGGGCAGGCAGGATACCCTCGGCATCAGTATTCACTTAGTTCGGCCCGGCACGGGGCGGGTGGTATACGGGGAAGAGATGGCCGGTCGGCGCTATAGCTTTTATGCACCACAGGTTTGGATGAAGCAAAGACAGATCATCATGCCCACCGCCACCATTTTGGGGGAGGCACCTGTTTCAGCAGGGCAGGCGCCGACTTCGGAGGAGAGGTTTTCTACCAACGTGGAACAGCTCGCCCATTGTCTGGAGCCGGTGAGTACTTGGTAAAATTGTTGTCTAAGAAGAACCGTCTGTCGGTCACAGACGGTTCTCTTTTTATTCTATTTTCCCCTGAAGTCAGATTTCTACAAATCTCGCAATACATACAAGATAGAATGAGAGTGCGAGACGAGACCCTCCAGGTGCGGGTCCAGTCCAGATCATGGGGTTGAGGAGGAGAAAAATGAAGCGATGGGTGGCAGGGTTGACGATGCCGGGAGTATTATCGTTGTTTGCGGGAGGCCCTGTGCCGGTGGGTGCAGTGGAGCCGAAACGGGAATTCCGCGCTTTTTGGGTGGATGCCTTTCATGATGGGTTTAAATCTCCGGAACAGGTGGATCAATTGTTGAGAGATGTCAGACGGTCCCAAGCCAATGCCGTGATGGTGCAAGTGCGCCGCCGAGGGGATGCTTATTTCAACAAGGCTTTGGAACCTCGCACGGAAGACCCGGCTTTGCAAGCGGACTTTGATGCGCTGGATTATCTTTTGAAGCAGGCTCACAGCGGGACACCTCGCATCGAAGTGCATGCTTGGTTGACCACACTGCCCATTTGGAATTCTGCAACTCCACCGCAATCTCCGGATCACGTGTTTAATCGGCATGGTCCCGGAGCAAAGGGACGGGATTATTGGCTGATGGACAGTTATGACGGGGAGAACCGCTCTGGAGCCAATTATTTGTTGGATCCGGGCCATCCCGATGCTCTCGATTACACCGTGGATCAATATATTCATGTGGCGAAACAGTACCCTGTGGATGGTATCCATCTGGATTTGGTCCGGTATATGGGGGAGGAATGGGGATACAATCCGGTCAGTCTGGAGCGTTATCAGAAACAGACAGGGTTGGAGGAAAAGCCTCATCCTGAGGATGCAAGGTGGAAAGAGTGGCGTCGGAAACAGGTAGATCATCTCTTACGGAAGGTTTATCTGAAATCGATCGCCATCCGTCCGGATCTGAAAGTATCGGCGGCGGTGATCGCCTGGGGGAAAGGTCCACAGACCTTAGCAGAATATAAACAATCCGCCCCTTACAACCAAGTGATGCAAAACTGGGATGGCTGGCTTTCCGAGGGGATCCTGGATCTGGTGTTACCGATGAACTATGACAGGGAACATGAGGAGGAGCAGAGAGAGTGGTACCATCTCTGGGTCGATTGGGAAAAAGATCACCAGTATAACCGACAGATCGCCGCCGGACCGGGTATCTACCTCAACTCCATCTCTGGTAGCCTCTCCCAGATCAGCCGGGCTCAGACCCCTTCTGCGGCGGGGAATCACCTTGTTGGGGTTAGTCTTTACAGTTATGCCGAAACCAACAAAGACGAGGCTTCCCGTGAGGAATTCTTGACAGCTCTCACCAAGGCGACTTCCCATGGAAAGCCGGTATTCGCAGAGCCTGCTCTCCCGCCGAAGATGCCCTGGAAAACCCGTCCGCAAAAGGGTGCACTGATGGGACAAGTTCTTGACAGTAAAGGAAACTCGCCAGATGGACTGACTCTTCGACTCCGCCAGGGAAAGCGGATTCACACACTCCTAACCGACGGCAACGGCTTTTTCGGGAAGACAGAACTGTCCCCAGGTCTATACATCCTCAAATCGGATCGATTATCCAGCTCCAATCGCCTGCAAACCGTCCGTGTGACTGCGGGAAGGGTGACGGAGGTGAAGGTACAACTGAAATGAGAGGGGGCTTCCTTCGGAATCGCTACACTCAGGATCTTGAAGTATGATTAAAGGGAAGGGATTCTACATGGATTATCTTGGGTTTCAGAAAGTAGCCATCGAAATGGGAGATCATTTGTATGGATGATTCAGGCCTGAAAAAAGGATCCGAGCTCTCCAAGTGGAAATTCTAAGAGCGGGAGGTGGATTCAGATGTGGTTCAACAAAGAAGAGAATGGATTCTACCGCAAAGAGGACCGAGAACGTCGGATGGCACATCGCCCCCGTTCGGAACGGGATTTGCGAGATCCCTTTGAACGGGATCACGGACGGATTGTCCACAGTGCCGCCTTCCGGCGGTTGCAATCAAAAAAGCAAGTGCTCGGTACCGACCGTGGGGATTTTCACCGAACCCGTTTAACTCATTCGATGGAGGTAGCCCAGATTGCCCGGGGAATCGCACTTTCCCTCAATCTCCGCTCCCCTTGGCTTCCGGAGGAGAGGAAGATCGACATCTCGCTGGTGGAAGCTGCCGCCTTGGCTCACGATCTGGGCCATCCTCCCTTTGGCCATGAAGGGGAGCGGGCCCTGCACCGATGCATGTTGAAGGAGGGGGGATTTGAAGGAAACGCTCAGACGTTCCGCATCCTGACCCGATTGGAGGGAAAGAAAGGGGAGGGGTTGAACCTGACTCGGGCCTTATTGCTCTCCGTCATGAAATATCCCATTCTGCTGGATAAAGCTTTGCGGGATGCGAACTCCTATACGACGGATTTCCCCCCAAAGGCGAGTATCTATGCGGATGATCAGGAAGCATTCCATTGGGTGCTGGACCCCTTTACAGAAGAGGAAATCCGGTTTTTTATGGAAACAGAACCTGAAGCTTTCCCTTTCCCCCGGACCTGTCGCAAGTCTTTGGAGTGTTCTCTGATCGATCTGGCTGATGATATTGCATATGCCACTCATGATTTGGAGGATGCTGTCAGTTTTCGCTTGGTGGAGGTGGAGGAGCTGCAGGAAATCTTGGAGGAGGTGGCTCCGTCTTCATCATACGAGGAGTTGCAGCAGGCCAGAGCCCTGGCCCAGAGTCTCCATCCTCGGCAAGAGGACTTCAAATACAGACTGAAGCAGATGGTGGCCAATCTGATCTCCGCCTTTGTCAACCATACAGATCTGGTGAAACAAGGGGATTCGAGGTGTTCCCCTCGTTTTCATTATCGGGTGGTTCTCCCCAAAGGGTTGGAGCAATTGAATGGGGCACTGAAGGAAATGGTCAGGAAACGGGTGATCGATTCCCCTGAAGTTCAAGCCCTGGCATTCAAGGGAGAGCGGATCGTCCGGTTGCTGTTTGATGCGATGATGGATGAAGAAAAATTGCTTCCAGAAAACGATCGCAAAAGCTTGGAACTCGCACCGGATCAGCGGGCGAGGATCGTTTGCGATTACATCGCAGGAATGACGGATCCCTTTGCCGAGCGCATGTACCGCCGGTTGTACGGGTCTGGTCGGGAGCTCTGATCATATTTATTCCTCTCTTTATACAAACTAGGAAAGGGAGGAATCCATATGAGCATGATCCGGATGGGACAAGCCCTATGGGTAGGAGTATGGGTAGGAGTCTGGCTGATGACAGGGGGTCTGTCCCCAGTGGCAACTGGGGCGGAGCCGACGCGGATGGAATTGACCGGAACTATGCATTTGATCCAAATCCAAGGTGGTTGCTGGGTGTTGGAATCAGATCAGGGAAAACGCTATGAACTGGTGGGGGACCAGGCCTCCCTTCTTCCCTTGCGGCGAGAGGGTTTGCGGGTGAGTGTGGAGGTGGAGGCGGATCCGAATCTGGTAGGGCGTTGCATGGTGGGCCAGATGGTTCGTCTGATTCGGGTAATCCCCACAGAAACACATGGATCCCTTGGGAGAGAGTTCTTTGGAAGAGTGGGGCAGACAGTTTCCCGGTGGCTGGAAAAGGGGAGGGCCACTCTTTTAGGCTTTCCTGGGGCTTAATCGGCGGAGAGTCAGTCGGCTCAGATCGTATCTTTCTTCCATGACCATTGGATCTTTCGGCAAAGGCTGTAAATCTTTCATGATGGTATGAAGCGCAGTAAACGCCCCCGACAGGGATGTTCCGGTCGGGGGCGTTCATGATGTACAAATCAGTGCTCGTTTCAATAACCGAGCCGCTTTTGTCCAGGAAAAAGGTGCAATCACCGGATCACGGTTCAATAATAAGAAGGTTTGGTTTGAGGGCGGGCAGGATATTCCGACTCTTCCTCATCCGTGGATCCAAATTCGGTTACCAGCGGTTGCCGCTCGATGTCCAGAATATCCTGCCATTCATCTCTGGGCGTGTCCGTTGTGTCAGGCGTTAGATTGAGACGGTCGACTTCGACCGTATGTATTTCCTTACGGATATGGATGGAGTTCAGTTCAAAGTATTTTTCCAACACCCGGCGAAGGTCCCGTTGAAACTCTTCTTTGTTCTTGCCCTCATACTCTTGGGCGATATCAATTTGGATATCCAGTTTCCGCATGTGGGTGGCTCCTTCCTGATATACTCTCCTCCACAGGTGTATCCACCTTCATACTAAGACAAAACCCCAGGCAGTGACAAGCCGCCGACAGGTTACCCTCTTTATACAGTGTGCTTCACTCTCGTAGCGTCCGCTGAATGGATTTGGCCCCGGCCGCTTGTTTGTGGGTGGCCTTATTTTTATTGTGGCAGGAGCCGTGGCTGTGATAGATTGATAACAAACATATACCATGAAGTTGAAAGGGTGAGGATCCTTGGGGATGGCAAGCGATCGGATTGAACTCCGTTTTTTGAAGGAGTCGGAGGCGGAATTATCTTTAAGTCTTCACCTGAGAAATCGCTTATTTTTTGAGCGCTACTCCGTCACCCGGGAAGATTCTTTTTACACTCTCGATGCACGGAAGGAAGCGATTAGGCAGCAACAGAAGTTGCGGGAAGAGGATGCTTCTTATTCCTTTGGGATTTTTCTCAGGAAAACAGGTGAATTGATCGGGGAGATCGCTCTTACCGATATTCATCGCTCCAACTTGCAGAGTTGCTTGCTGGGTTATCTTTTGGATGAAGGGCATAACGGGAAAGGATATATGACGGAAGCGATCCGGTTGGCTGTCACATATGCTTTTGATGAGTTGAATCTGCACCGGATTGAAGCCGGGGTGATGCCAAAAAATCCGGGTTCAATGCGGGTTCTGGAAAAAGCGGGTTTTCAAAAGGAAGGTCTGGCTCGAAAAAACGTGGAGATCAATGGCCGCTGGGAAGATCACTGGATCTTTTCCATTTTGAACGGGGAGCACCGCAAGCAAATCTGTCCGGCTGGCTGAATGCCTTACCGGACTTATCTTCTTTCAATCAGATTCCTCCGCACTCTCTGGTGGCGAATCGAGGTAAAAGAGTCCGGCGTTAATCACTTCCACTTCGACTCGGGGGTGATACTGCCAGACGGTTTCCCGGAGTCGCTGTCTCTTCTCCGCATGGAGAGCATCACTCATTCGCCACTCCTCGGGATAATAGGAGTGGAGTTGTTCCAGCTCTTGCTCCATTCGCTCCATGGACTTCCGGGCCCAAGACAGGTCTTGCTGTTCAATATATCCCTGCAAGTGGTATTCCAGTTCACCCACAGCCTCTGCCAGGGGAAAAAGGGGCGGGAGTATATGGCGATGGGAGGGCAGACGAGGAGACCAATTGCGGTGCTGGATCCGGGGATAAAAATCTTTAGCCACCTCTCCAGTTCGCAGATGGATCCCCAGATGCAGAATTTCATCTTTTTTCATATCACAGATATAGGATACGTGGTAGTTGACTCCCAGCCAGGGATCGTAGGGCTTGGAACCGAGCCCGTTGCGCACCGGACGAGGGGTCTCCTCATATAAACGGACAAATCGTCCGTTTTTTTGTGCGGAGGCGAGCATCTGGTTGAACCGGGGAGAACCGTAGCTCAACAACTCGGCCCGGACTCCCTGAGGGGCGTCAGTTCCATCAAATATCCAGGTCAAGGTGCTCGGCTGGGGTGAAAGTCCCATCTTCTCTACATACATCCAGTAGAAGGGGCGGTGAACCAGGTCCTGATCCGCCTCCACAGAGAGTTCCACCTGGATTTGATTAGGGGCTTTTTCCAGGATGCGGCAGTCGAAGGCGTCCAGGTATCGTTCAGCAAAAGATTCAACTTGAGTGGGTTCCATCCAGGATCACCTCGGTTTGTACTTTTTTGGCCGTCATCTTCTGCCGGGCTTTCTCAAATGTATCTCCCAGGGCGGAGAGGCGCTGTCGAATCTCTTGGTCATCCTCGGATTCCAGCAGGATCTTCATGACGCTCTTCTCCATCTCTTCCCCGGATCCCCATTCCGTTAGGATGGTTTCCATGTCTCCGATCACCATGCGGAACATGTTGATCTTTTCGTGGAGAAGCCATAAAATATGCTCTTCAATGGTATCCTGGGTGGCAAAATTATAGATGGTCACATCCTTTTCCTGCCCTAGACGATGGACTCGCCCGATCCGTTGTTCTACTCGCATCGGGTTCCAAGGGAGATCGTAGTTGATAATATGATTGCAAAATTGGAGGTTGATTCCTTCACCGCCGGCTTCTGTCGCCACCATCACCCGGGCTCGGGTGCGAAAAAGCTCCATCATCCAATCTTTTTTATTGCGAGCAAATCCGCCCCGATAGGGAACCGCAATGATTCCCTCAGCGGCGAGGGAGCGCAGGATCAGATCCTGGGTGGCCCGGTATTCGGTGAAAAGAATCGTTTTCTCCTCGGTAGAACGGATCAATTCCACCGCTTTCTCCACCTTGGATTGTTGTTTGACGCTGCGGAGCAACTCCACTAGACGATATACATTCGGTGGCAGTTCCAGATCTGAACCCACCCCCTTTTTTAGGAGTTTGAATAGGGTGAGGAAAGCGGCGTCCCGGCTACTGCAAACTTCTCGTTGCAGGGTGATCAGGGAGAGCAGGCTTTTGATAGGCCCGTCCTGTTCCCGGTATTGCTCCCTCACAAAGTGGGTGATTCCTTCATATAGCTCCCGCTCGGCAGGGGAAAGGGTGATGGAGACGGTCTTCACATTTCGTCTGGTGAAGGCGATATGGCCGTCACTCCGTTTGTTTCGGATCATGAGCTGTAGAACCTCTTCCCGCAGCTTCTCCTCGTTCTTCGGCTTCCGCTTACCGGCCACATATTGAGTGCTGAAAGCCTGTTGTTGACCCAGATGACCCGGTTTTAACAGAGTGACCAGATTATACAGTTCATACAGGTCATTTTGAACCGGAGTGGCAGTGAGAAGGAGTGCGTACTTCTTTCGGATTTCATTGACGAATTGCCAGTTTTTCGTACGTCGATTTTTCAGTTTGTGAGCTTCGTCAATGATCAGCATATCATAGTGACGTCCTAACACCTTGGCGCGGTGAGGATCCCGTTTAGCGGTATCGATCGAGGCGACCAGGATATCAAATTTGTCCCACATCCACTCTTTTTTCTGGGCGGTGGCGGGAATCTGGAACTTCTGATTCAATTCCCGGGTCCATTGCAAGACCAAGGAGGAAGGGACGAGGATTAGGGCGTTCTTCACTAAGCCTCGCACCAGGTACTCTTTTAGAATCAAGCCGGCCTCAATTGTTTTCCCTAGGCCGACTTCATCTGCCAGGATGGCACGTCCGCGCATTTCCCCCAATACGCGACGGGCGGTTTCCACCTGATGAGGCAGGGGAGTCACGCCTTGCAGGAGCCCCAGGCTCCGCAGAGAGTCAAAATCGGGAATCCGTTGAGCTTCCGCGGCTTCCAAAGCCAGCTGGAATCGTTTCCAAGTGGACCAACTGCTGTCTGTTTCCACCCTTTGCAAAAAATCATTCAGCCACCGACGGTCCATCCGGATCGGAACTGATTCCATAGATTCACACCTCCGTTTCATAAAACCCGGTTCTTTCTTCCAAATTAGTATGAGAGGAAAGACCCTCTCTTATGTAAAATGGCAAAGGTCTCGAAATAGGGAGCTGAATGTGGCACAATGAAGGGGAATGGACCTGTTTCCGGAGCGGTTGAAGGCGGGAGGAGAGACCTAGATCCGTGGCGCCGAAGGAGCAAACCGGGGGGGTACACCGGTGAATCTCTCAGGCAAAAGGAGGCCCGCCAGACGTTCCCTGGAAAGAGCCCTCAGCGGCCACCCAAGGGGCAAAACCCGATGTATCGGGCCAAACTCTCAGGTAACCGGACAGGGAAAACGGATCGGGGGATTC
>CAUGKZ010000049.1 GCA_959600065.1 uncultured Kroppenstedtia sp.
CTATTTTTAGGCAGGAAATAAGGTGGGGATGGTGGGACGGCTAGGATCTCTTGCAAAGAGCGCAAAGGCCCTTCACCGTCCCACCATCCCCACCCCCTCAAACGATATTTTTTGATGGGGGCAGTAGGAAGAGCGAAAGGGTCGTTTCGTTCCCATCATCCACTTTATGGTTCATCAACAGCCCTGAACGGAATGGAATGTGAAACTGGCCCGACCCCAATATGGACTTATCAGACATGCCTTAATCGACACCTGAGTTATAGCGACGCCTCTGTCATAAAAAGCTTTCCGATGGAAATCCTAGATGGGAAAGGATTTCCATCAGAAACGGGGAGTGGGACGGATGAAGCGTCGCTTTTTGACCTATTTGACCCTGATATCATTACTGGGGTCGCTGTGGACAGGGGTGGCCCCAGCCCAAGGGCAGCCCGCCGGTGAACAGACGGAGAGGCCCCAATATTCCATTTGGGCCAAATACGATGATCAGACCGCCAAGGTGACAGGAGATCTGTCGGTGAAGGTGCCGGTGACTGGCGAACCGATGAACCGTATTTTCACCTCTATCCCAACGCTTTCACCAATTGGAAATGGGGAAAGGAATCCAAGCCGAAGCAACCGGGGTATTTGAAGGTGAAAAATGTCAAAGCAGAAGGTAAGAAAGTCTCTCAACAGGTGAAGGAAACCTTATTGGAGGTACGTCTTCCCAAGCCGGTGCAACCGGGACAGTCCGTGCAGGTGAACATGGATTATGAATTGAAATTGCCCAAAGGAGGAACCCGGCTGAATCAATTTAAGAACACCGCTTTTCTGGCCCAATGGTATCCCATGTTGGCGGTGAAGGACCAAGAGGGATGGCACACTGATCCATATACGACCACGGGGGACCCCTTCTTCTCCCGCATATCCGATTTTGAAGTGACCTTTGAAGTGCCGGAGGGGTATCGTCTGATCACCACTGCCAGGGATTCCCGGGAACCCGTGATGAAACCGGTGACTTTGAAACAGGAACGGGTTCGCGACTTTGCGGCGGTCATTTCCAAGGATTATGAACCTGTGGAGGGAAAAGCCGGCGACACCCAAGTCAATCTGTGGTATCTCAAAGGGATGGAGGAGGTGGCTCAGGAGCTTCACGATGCTGCCATTTCCGGGATGGAGTTTTTCAGCCAACGCTTTGGTCCCTATCCTTATGATGAAGTGGACGTGGTTTTGGGGGAGACCGGTTATGGGATCGCTGGTATGGAGTACCCTGGGCTGGTGACCTCTGTGGATAAAATCCCCACCCGCCAGGGAGAACGGCCTGCGGTCAACGTGGTTGCCCATGAATTGGCCCATCAGTGGTGGTACGCCGTGGTCGGTAATAACCAGGTGAAGGAGCCTTGGCTGGACGAAGGCTTGACCACCTTTTCCGAGTTTCTGTTTATGAAGGAGAAGATGGGAGAAGATGAGGGGAGGTTACTGGTCAAAGCGGCGGAAAGAACAGAACAGATTCATAAGGAGAAAGGGGTTACCTCCGTTGAGTCCCTTTACAAGTATTCCGATCCTATCTACGGCTTGATGGTGTATACCCGGCCCGCTGCGATGATGTGGGCATTGATGGACGAGCTGGGGAAAAATCAGGTGATGAAGATCATGAGTACCTACTACAACCGCTACCAATTCCAGACAGCCACCACAGCGGATTTCATCCGCGTGGCCAAGGAGGTAGCGGGCAAGGATCTGCAGCCTTTCTTCGACCGGTGGCTCTTTTTTAAACCGGGCAAGCAGAAAGGAGTATCATAAAGAGAGGACCGGCATCTGTGCCGGTCCTCTATCATTTACCGGGTCTGATCGATCGCATCCTGATCGATAAACTGATTGGCACCGCCCTGGATATTGGCGCTGAAATCTCCGACAGGAATAGATCCACCTAAATTCTTGATATTAAAATCTCTTCCGACGTTGACACTATCTCCGATATTGACGTTTCCGGTCTGAGACACATTGAAGAGCTTGGCATTAAAGATCTGATTGGCAACAGCCATCCGGGCTCCTCCTTTTTCAACATCCTATGGCAGCGGCAGGGGGCGGGTTCCGGTATCGGAAAAATGAACTTGTGGCAGTGCATAAGATGAAAGGAATACATCGTGGAAGGTGGAAATGAGGGTGAAGTTGATGAGTTACAACATCCGTCACGGATTGGGCTGTGATGGGTGTCTCGATCTGGAACGGATCGCCCGGGTCATTGAAAGGAATGCCCCGGATCTGGTGGGACTGAATGAAGTGGATGTTCGCTTTCACCACCGAAGTGCTTTTACAGATCAGTTGGGTTGGTTAGCGGAACGACTGGGAATGAAATCCTTGTTTGGACCAGCAATCCTTCACAGCGAAGTGGCGGGGAAGACAGCGGGTTATGGGAATGGACTCTTGTTCAAGGGGAAGGTGCACTGCGTACGCAACCAGAGGGTGCAGTGCAGGGGGGAGGAACCCCGTGCCTTGCTGGTGGCGGAATGGATCCCGCCGGAGGAGCGAGTTTCCATCCGAGTAGTGGTAACCCATATGGGACTCAGTCCCTGGATGCGTAGACAGCAGGTGGATCGATTGTTAGAGGAATGCCGGAATTCGACCCAACCGGTGTTGGCCTTGGGAGACTGGAATGTGACCCCCGGTCGGCCGGCAGTCACCCGTCTCGCCCCCTTTCTTGTGGATACCTTGGGGGAGTGCGGGACACCCGCTTCTACCTATCCTTGTTCTTCCCCCCGCAAACGGATTGACTATATTTTTTGCTCCCCTCATTTTCACCCAGGGCCGGCGTCTGTGGTGGCCACCCCGGGATGTCCTTCCGATCATTTGCCGGTGCTCTCTGAACTGAACTGGAAGAGTGAAAAAGAAGCTGAATTTGCCTCCCCGGATTCGTTATAATGAGAGGATGAAACGAGGGGGTGAAAGAGTGGGAAGGGAGGATAACGGATGGCACCCCATTTCCGAACGACTGGCAGCGGTGGCCGCCCAGGTTCCCCCGGAGCGAGTGGTGGCGGATATCGGGTCGGATCACGGATGGCTACTGATCTTCCTCGCTCGGCAGGGAAAAATGAAACGGGGAATTGCCGGAGAAGTCAATCAGGGTCCTTTTGAAAATGCAAGCCAACGAATCCAAAGCCAAGGATTGACAGATCAAATCGAGGTGCGCCTCGGGGACGGACTGAGTATTCTGCGGCGGAACGAGGCAGATGTGGTGGTATTGGCGGGAATGGGGGGCGTCTTGATTCGCTCTATTCTATCCCAAGGGCTAGAGCGGCTTCATGGAGTGGAGCGGTTGGTGTTGCAACCCAACAACAACGGGGAGCAGGTGCGTGCCTGGTTACTAGAGCAGGGTTGGGAAATCGACGGGGAGGATCTGGTGAAAGAAGGAGGAATCCTCTATGAGATCCTCACCGCCCGGAAAGGGGGCGACCCCGGCGCTCCATACAAGGGACTCTCTCTGACGTGTGAACAAGCTCTGCGGTTGGGGCCCTTGCTTTGGAGGGAGCGTCACCCTTTGTTGGAGAAGAAGGTAGAAGAAGAACTGCTGGGCTTGAACCGGATTTTGTCCGGCCTGCAGTCGGCACGTTCACCTGAAGCCGTCCAGCGGCGAGGAGAGATTCATGCCTGGCGACGTCAATGGGAGGAGGTACAATCATGGCTGTCAGAGGAAAAGATCTAATCCGTGTAATGGAAGAGTGGGCGCCTGTGTCCTTGGCAGTGGAAAATGATCGGATCGGACTGCAGGTGGGGGATCCGGAAGCGCAGGTGGATGGAGTTCTGTTGGCCTTGGATGTGACGGAAAAAGTGGTGGATGAGGCGATCCGGATCGGAGCTAACTGGATTGTTGCCCACCATGCGGTGATCTTCCGTCCGCTCAAGGATTTGCGGACGGATACGCCAGCAGGTCGTCTCTATGCCAAACTCCTCAAGCATGATCTGCATGTCTTTATCGCACATACCAATCTGGATTCCGCCCGGGGCGGGGTGAACGATGTCTTGTGTGAAAAGTTGGGCTTGGAACAGACCCAGGTGATGATTCCCACCCGGACTCAGCCATTGCAAAAACTGGTGGTCTTCATACCGGAAACTCACTATGATCCGGTGTTGCGGGCTGTGTGTGAGGCCGGTGCCGGCTGGATCGGAAATTACAGCCACTGCACCTTCAATCTGCGGGGAACGGGTACCTTCCTGCCGGAGGCGGGAACCAATCCTTATATTGGAACCCAGGGGGAGTTGGAACAGGTGCGGGAGGTGCGATTGGAGACAGTGATCACTCCAGAGATCCAGGGCCGGGTTTTGGCTGCCATGATGGAGGCACACCCTTATGAAGAGCCAGCCTATGATCTTTATCCCCTGAATCTGCCAGGAGAGGTGGACGGATTGGGACGGGTGGGGAACTTACCCCAAAAGCTGAAATTACAGGAATTAGCGCAGACATTGAAAGAAGCTTACCGAATCCCCGGATTGCGCATGGTAGGGGACGGAGAGCGGGAAGTGTCCAGGGTGGCGGTGCTGGGTGGCTCCGGAGGACGTTATTATCCGGAGGCAAAAGCGTTGGGGGCGGATGTATATATCACCGGTGATCTGGATCATCATACCGCATTGGATGCACTGGCCGATGGCCTGACCCTGTTAGATCCGGGCCATCATGTAGAGCACCTCGTCTTGGAACAGATCATGCATAAATTGAAGGAAGCCCCGCATCTACAGGAGGTGCCGGTGCAGGTGACCCAGGTGGATACCAATCCTTTCAATTATATATAAACCAATATATAAACCAATAATTGGCTGTTGTTTTGTTCCCCGCAGTTTGATACAATTAACTTCGTCGCTCGTTGAAGGAGAGTAAACTGGGCAATCGCCGGTGGAGTACCGCAAGGTCCCACGGGAGGAAAGTCCGAGCTCCGCAGGGCAGGGTGCCGGCTAACGGCCGGTGGGGGCAACCCTAAGGATAGTGCCACAGAAATGAAGACCGCCGATGGGAACTACGGTTCCACAGGTAAGGATGCAACGGTGCGGTAAGAGCGCACCAGCAACATGGAGACATGTTGGCTAGGTAAACCCCACTCGGAGCAAGACCTAATAGGGGATCTGCGCCGCAAAGCGCAGCTGTTGCCCGCAGTGATCCCGGGTAGGTCGCTGGAGCGGTGTAGCAATGCATCGCCTAGACAGATGATTGCCACTCCACCGATGGGAGGCGTTTCGACAAACGCCGTCTAACCACTTGGAGAACAGAACTCGGCTTACGGTTTGCTTTCCTCTACATAAACCATCGAAAAACAGCGCTCAAAAGCGCTGTTTTTATTTTTTAATAAAAAGGTGATCTGATTGTGATCTCCCTGATAATGGTTTGTCATAGTTTTTGGGTATGATTGGATTAACTAATTAAGGACAAAAAGGAGGGGCCACATCATGAAGAGATGGATCTGGGCGGTTGTCAGCCTCTGCCTCATTCTCTCCGTGATTAAATTTTATCCCATGCTTCAATGGATGTTTGCCGGGCCCCCTCCTGAACCAGTGATGATGACCCAAGAGAACATCTTGATCCAGCTCAGAGAAAAAGCAAAGGAAAAGGCGGAGCTCAACTATCTGGTGTTGGGAGACTCTGTAGCCCGGGGATTTGGATCGGAAAAGTCAGATTCCCATGGATACAGTTCACTGGTAGCCAAAGAGTTGGCCAAAGATCAGATCCCCCTTCAATTAATCAATCGAGGGGTGATCGGACAGACATCGAAGCAACTGACCGGTTATATCCAGACTCCGAACATCCAGCAGGAGATTCGGGAGGCGGATTTGATTTCACTGACCATCGGGGGAAATGATCTGCTGAAGGCGGCTCTTCAAGATCATGACCCTCTTCGGATACTGACGGATTTTGACCAGATACAGTCCAGATACAAAAAAAATCTGGATACCATTTTGACGGAGATCCGGGCTCACAACCGCAAAGCCCCGATCCTGATCACCTCTCTGTATAATCCGGTATTACCCGACGAGCCTTATTTCAAGATATCCAATCGCTTGCTGAAGAACTGGAATATCGGGATGAAAGAGGTAGCATACTCCTATCGGCTCACTCATGTGGTGGATGTGACGGAGCGGCTGATCGCAGGGAAGGGCAACTGGTTGTCTGACGAAATTCACCCCAATGACAGGGGATATAGATGGATGGCCGAGGGAATTCTCGATGAAATCCGGGCCAATCGGTCTGTCTCCGCCAGCGCAAGGTAGTGTTCACTTCAGCTGAGCGGGTGGAGTCATTCCATGACGATGGCGAGGAGATGTAGGTATGGCGGAGATCCTTTGCGAAGATCTTCTTGCAAGCCATCGATTTCACAGCATAAAACGATATGAATCACGGCAGGCTATGTTCAACTCCATTCCAAAGGATGACTTCTATGTCTGACGATTTTTTCACATATCAAGCTTATCTGGACCGTTACAAAACCTTTTGGTCTGAGGAGGGGGATCACCGTCCTCCGATTCTCACAGAGGAGAGCTTTCGTCACCATTTTCGGTTGTTGCAGGAGAGCTATGACACCTATCGGAGTATGATCAATCAAGGTATGGAAGACGAAGCCGCCGCCTACTACGGAAATGTGATTAACCTCCTGGAAAATGAATTATCCATTGCCGATGGTTTTGACAACTTTCTGGATGAAGATTTTCGCAACAGACTGCAATGAAAACCAAAACTGAACCTGACTTTGTTTACATCCATCAAGCCCCCGGCACTGCCGGGGGCTTGATGATTAGGGATTAATGGTCAAAAGACGGTCCAGCCGATCGATCTGGTGGATCCATTTCTTTTTCTGGGAAGGTGGCACCGTGGAGGTCTGTTCCAATGTCCTTTTTAGTAGCTTTAGATCGTGACCGACATGTTGAGTCTGGCCAGCGATGACAGATTGTAGCATGGCATCCGCTCTCTGTTGCAGGGGGAAAGGAGCAGAGGAGGAGATCTCATGAAAGAGATGAAAAGACTGGTACATCATCATGGAGATCAGATAGACCCGCAGACGGCGCTTGGGGTCATAGATCAGGGTTTCCCCGATTATTGCCGGATGGTTGGAATGATAGGACCAACCCGAAGGTTCTTCGAAATTGGCCTGGGTCAGCTGAAATCCCAAGGGATCCAGTCGATCGAAGCCGATATACAACCAGGAGGGGGATTTCCCCCCTTTTCGTACCAGCCTCAAAGTGAGGTTGGTTTCCTTTTTCCCGCGAAGGTGGGGAGTCAGATTCAGGCTTTCCCCTTTCCACTTTTCCACCTCGCCTGCCCGGACGTCCTCTTCCCATACCACACGATCGCCGATCAGAATCTGTTTTACGTATTCTCCTTTGCGGAGATTCCGGGGATAGACGCTCATGTGATGGAAGCGAAGCTCGTACTTTCCCGAGGGTTTAGGCCGGATGAGCTGCCGGATCTCTCCCTTGTTGCCAGGGGCGGGAGCAGGGCCGGAGGGGATAAAGAGAGAGCCGTAACCATCACCGCTGTATGCGGCATGGTCCCGTCTCTCGGGAAACCATTCCTTGTGAAGGACATAGGTGACCAGTCCCTGGATATTTCCATGGTGAAGCTGTCGGAGACCGGTCCGCAGACTCTCTTCGACGTAGTGTGCAGATGGATTAGAGGGGGTGGCTGACAATTTGCTTGCATGAACCATCAGAATCAAGGGCAATCCTTCCCGAGCGAGAAGTCGAGAGGTTTTGCTGATTTGTTCTTCCAGATCCTGATTTCTTTGGGTGTTTCGATATTTCCCGTCCCGAAAGGTCATTACCACGCCGTCAAACAGAGAGCGATACTTTTCCAGAATGTGAGGGTGAATGGCTGAATAGTAGATCTGTGGGTAAAACAACAGATCCCGGTTGCTCTTTTTTGCGGCTTGCTTCATTTTGGCCACGTATTCCGGAGTGAAAAAGGAAAGGTTGTGATTGAAATCATCCATGACGACGCCTTTCAGATTTGCGTAGTTTCGGGACAGACTACCGATGGCCCGGAACCAAGCGATATAGTCAGTTCCAAAGGGTTCCGATTGGATTCGGTGGGCCTCGGAAGGGGGAACAAGGTAAACCCAGACATCGATCCCCGCCTGGCGGGCGGCAGGCAAAAATTCATGGCGAAAATCGTCCCAGTCTGTAGGAGCATGCCAAACCAAATAGAAGTACTGGGTCACACCCAGTTCTTTCAATTTTTGAATCAGTCTCGGGGTATCCACGTGACGAACCCCGTCCTTTCGGGGGCGGGGTTCCCGCAATTCTCCGGCATAATCCCCAAGGAAAGGGGAGGGAGGAGATGAATTGGCCCAAACCTTCAGGGATTGGCTTGTCCAAAGGTGGGGATGAAGAGTTGTAGGACAGAGCGTGAGAAGTAGTATGAGGAGGATGCAGTACTGTTTTCGAGAGTGGGCCAATGGGATCACCTCTGTCGCTAGTTTGATGAGGAAGAAGCCGAAATATGTGTCCCTGTCAGGGTTGTGATTAACCAGAAATTGGACGTGTGTACGATTTTGCATCCTGCCAGCGAAAGGACGCAACATAGGCATGTTGATGAGCCGTATTTTAGTCAGAAAATCAGGTTGGGATGGTGGGGACTTTGATTCGCCTTTGCGCTCTTTGCAAGAGATCGTAGCCGTCCCACCATCCCC
>CAUGKZ010000050.1 GCA_959600065.1 uncultured Kroppenstedtia sp.
GACCCAGATCGCTGCTGCTCAGTCGGCTTTGAACAGCGTCAGTCGAATTCTACTGGAAGGACACATGAAAAGCTGCGTGGTCGAACGGATCCGGGAAGGCGACGAGGAAGTGATCGATGAACTGATGGTGACAGTCAACAGGCTGATGAAGAAATAGGCGATTGAAGAACCCCTTCACAAAAAAAAAGGGGTTTAATTTTTTGTACGGACCATCTCGTGAACATCGGAGCAAACCAGGGACGTGTGGTCAAACGGTGAATCCGGTGAACCGTTTTAAGGCAACCGTGTCGGGGAAACAAACAGTACCGAACAGGTGGATAAGGGTTTGTATAGTACACTGGTGTCGAACCCAATGATACCAATGAATCCCCGAACGGGAGTAAACAGTGGTGTGATGTCTCTTTTTTTACTTTGAATTCAATTTATATCTAAAATTGCCTCTATATGTTGACTGGTGCCGAAAATAATGGTAATTTGTTCTTGGATGTAATATTAATAGGTAAAGGAGACATGAAAGTGAAAAATCTGTTGACTGCCGTTTCCATCTTGTCGCTGCTGTTTGCTGTCCCCGTCTTTGTATCAGCGGAACCACTGGAAGCAGAGAAAGAATTATCAGTAGAAGATATTAACCAAAAATTTGATCAGATTGCCGAAAAGTACGAAGTCGGAGATGAGTTGAGTAAAGAAGACGCAGAATTTGTAAAAGAGTACGCAACTCCATCTGAAAATTCAGTTGGTGCACAAAAGAGCCAATCGTTCAACAAAACAGGCTACACCTCGGGTAAAAAAAGTTGGTGGGAATATAAAGGGTAATGTCACAGCAAACCATGGAGCGGTTACGAGTTCTTGGGGGACAAATTTTCTTGCCAAAAAAGTAAAAGGTAATATAACCAAGGTAAAGGCATCAGCAACTCACACTGCTTACGGTGCAGTCGGTTCTGGCGGTGTTGGGCTTGTATACAAAAATTCTTTTTCAAAAACCTGTAATACAACACAGTGCAGACTCCAAGAGTCGGAAAAATATTCAGCAGTGGTGGCATATTCCTACACCACGGCCAAAGGGACTTTTCACTATAAAAGCGGCTCCGTGTCAGTCACAGCACCTTAAAAGGCTTCAATAAACATAAACCTCCAATTGCCTTGATTTTTGGTAGTTGGAGGTTTATCATTATAGGAAAATAAGGGAGGGAAGCAGTATGGGTGTCATAAACCCGTGGGGGATACTTATTTCTGTTGGGATTGTGGCATTTGTTGTGGCGTTTCTGGTGTTTTCTGTTCGTAATTGGAAAGCCTACTTTGCTAAAAAAAGAAGCCAATCGTGATCGTATAACAAAATGTTCATGGCGGCTTAACGGGGGAGAAGGGCCTGTTGTTTAAAGCCACAACCCCAGTATGAAGTGTAGGAGCCAAAGTTTCCTGCGTCCATCCTGCTAGTCTTGGTGTGTTTATACGATGTAAAGAGAAGAAGAGGCCTGTGTGACAGCCGGAGTTCCTTTGTACCCATAGATCGCAATTCTCACCAGGGTCGCTTCCGCTCCTAGGTCCCGCTATGTGCTTTTTCAAGAGATCGGAGATAGTCACGCAGGACCGATCCCCAGCAATGGATTTATCAGACAGCGGTTGATCTCAATTGGAGCTGATGAAGAAATAAATAACTTCTCCATAACCCCTCCGTCAGGGGTTTTTATTGTGGGTGCCGGATGGTTTTTATTCATTTTGTACTGCTTATGGCGGAAAAAAATAAAAAACCCCGGGTTTCCGGGGTTCATTCCAATACGAGACGTTCTTTGGCCTTTCCAATGACAGCGGAGAACAGACGCTTTTGATCTGTCTTTTTCGACCCGCCCTTTTCCACTGTGAAACCCAGCTGACGCAAACTGTTGATGATCACTTGTTCATTCAGGCTGGTCTGAGGCGGATAAGACTTTTCCAAGCGCGATCCGACCCCTTTTCATCATTGATCTCTGTTTATAGTATACGACAAATCGAAAGCCTGTTGCATATGTTTCGCGAATTTTTTTTGAAGTTGCTTCAGTTGATCATAGCCCTCTGCTTCAGATAAGAGATCGGGATTGATCGTCAACAGGAAAATATACGGCGTATCATGGACCTGTGTGGTCCGTGTGAGATACAGACGCCCCCGTTTGCGACTGGTTCCCTTGTGTTCAAAGGTGTAAACTTCATCGTCCAACAAAATTCCGCGCAGGATCCCCGTTCGCTTGTGTTCATTCAAGTTCCGCTCAATCTCTGAGTCCAGGGAAAAGGAGACATCGAGATTGAGTTTGTTCTCCAGAATGTTGACCCCCATCACCAAAAAGGCGTATTTCATCGCTAGCTGATCATTTATCCGGTCTTGATGGCTCTGTTCCTTGATTTCATGGTAAAGGTCTCCGATAAAGGAGAGAAGTCGGTCGGGACGGTTTCGATCCATCGCCTTTTTAGCCTGGGTGAATTGTAGGTACATCTTCTTTTCGATCTGAAAGATGATCTGCACCAGGGCATTTAACTCGATCCCTTCCGAAACATAGGCAGAAATATGATTGGCTTGCACTTTCACATGATGGGGATAATGTTTGAGGCTGTACCTGTACAGCTGGGCGGCCAAGACATCGGGTTCGTTTTTGGTGAAGCGTTCCATCGCTTTCTCCACGGAGTTTCTCCACTGCATCTCCTGCAAATCGTCATACAGTTCCATAAAGGTTCGCGCTTTGTCGGCGAGGATTGCTTTATATTCTTCCCCGCGCAACCGGGCCACCAAGATGCAGAAAATCACCAAGAGGAAAGTGATGATGAAGGGAAAATCGAATCCCAGCAATTTTTGCAAGAAGGAATTGAAGTAGAAGGATTCGGAATCATTTTCAATCCAGAGGTCCAAGATGAACAGGGTGACGGCAGACCCTAATACCAGCCAGTGTGTTGCAGTAAACTTGATTTTCAAGGTTTGATCCTCCGAAACCCCATCGGAATGAGTGCAGTCCCCTTGGAGAATTGTAACACAGAAGGGTTGGCTCCGACGCAGCCTCGGATTTGGATTTACAACACAGATTCCAAGAACAAAAAAAAGCCCCCCTAATGGAGGGAACATGGATAAATGGAGGTCGTTGTGGCGGGCTGCTTGTTACTAGCATAAAGGAGAATCCTACAGAATGCCATCTGCCTAAGGAAGAATTTTTTGTATACGGCCTAATGCTGATTCACCCTGAAAGGGATGGAGGCAGGACTGCCAGATGGGGGTGAACTGGTCAGTGAGATTTTACAATCACTTACCCAGAATCAGGGCTGTTCCATCGCTTCTGTGCAGATCAGGAAGAAATCTATTATTTTCGTAGTTTCCTCCTTCAGGTACAATAGGGTGGGAATTGTATACGGGAAGGAGGGCGACAACAATGGAATCGCAAGAGGGTTTATCACCTTATCTCACATTGAACAGGGAGCAGTGGAAAAGGTTGCGTGCTTCTGTCTCCATGCCTTTAACGGAGAGGGAGCTGGAAGATCTCAAGGGGATCAATGAAAAACTCTCCCTGGAAGAAGCATCGGAAGTATACCTCCCTCTGTCCCGTCTCCTCAACTTATTAGCCACCAGCAATCGCAAGATGTCTGAGGCGACGAGATTATTTTTAGGAGATCTGAATCCCAAAATTCCGTTTATTATCGGGATTTCCGGAAGTGTCGCCGTAGGGAAAAGCACTACCGCCCGGGTGTTACAGGCACTATTGCGCCGTTGGCCAGGGAATCCCCGGGTGGAATTGGTGACCACAGATGGTTTTCTCTACCCCAATCGGGTTTTGGAAGAAAGAGGACTGATGAAGCGGAAGGGATTTCCCGAAAGTTATGACCTGGAGGGACTGATCCGGTTTCTGACTGATTTGAAATCTGGGAAAGAAGAAGTGAGCGTACCCCTTTATTCCCATCTGACCTATGATATTTTGCCAGAGCAAAAAAAGCGGATCCACTGTCCCGACATCGTGGTGGTGGAAGGGTTGAACATTCTGCAGAATCCCTGCGTGGGACCTGAGGCTCCGGCTGTGTTTGTATCCGATTTCATCGATTTTTCTATTTATGTGGATGCGGATGAGGAGGATATCGCTCGCTGGTATGTGGAACGTTTTCAGGTGCTTCGTCGAACCGCATTTCGCGATCCCGACTCTTATTTCCGTCGTTATGCGGACCTGACTGAAGAAGAGGCCGTCGTCACTGCCCGGAGAATCTGGGAAGAGATCAATCGGCCCAACTTGTTGCAAAACATCCTTCCTACCCGGGGGCGTGCCCGTCTGATTCTCACCAAAGGGCCGGATCATGTAATTCGACAAGTTCAATTGCGGAAGATGTGATCAGGGAGCGCAAAGACCGTACGACGCTAGAGCGTGCGGTCTTTTTTTGTTATTCATATGGCGTATATTTCCAGTCGCAGGAAGAAGACTAACTGTTACAAGAGCCTAAGAGGATGGGAGGGATCAAATTTCATGCCTCGGATCGTGTCAGTCGGTACCGCAGTCCCGGAGCATATTCTCCCACAGGAAGAAGCGAGGGAGTTTGGGCGCCGGCTGTTTGAGGATTCCTTCGATGACATTGATCGATATCTACCGATTTTTGAAAATACCCGAATTCACACCCGACATTTGAGCCGCCCACGAAGCTGGTTTGAGCAGGAGCGAGGATTTGGTGAACGAAACCGGATCTATATTGAGACGGCCTGTCATTTGGGGGAGGAAGCGGTGAGCCGTTGTCTGGATCGAGCGGGGATTTCACCTGAAGAGGTGGATCATCTGTTTTTTGTATCCACCTCGGGCTTGGCCACTCCCAGTATCGACGCCCGAATCGTCAATGGGTTGGGACTGAACCGGCATGTCAAACGAACTCCGATTTGGGGATTGGGGTGTGCCGGCGGGGCATCAGGGTTGGCACGGGCCTGTGAATATGCCCGCGCTTTTCCTGACAGCCGGGTGGTCTTGTTGGCGGTGGAGTTGTGTAGTCTCACCTTCAGGCTGAATGATCGTTCCAAAAGTAATCTGGTGGCCACCTCCCTGTTTGCTGATGGGGCGGCTGCGGTGCTGGTGGCGGGAGATGACGCTCAAATTCCGGGAGAATCGGGAGCTGGGCCGATGGTGCTGGATACGATGACCACGACTTGGCCGAATTCTTTAGATGTGATGGGCTGGGATGTGACGGATGACGGATTGAAGGTGGTCTTTTCCCGAGATATTCCTGGAGTGGTTCGCAAAGAAGTGACGCCCTTGGTTGGGGAGTTCCTGGAGCAGGTGGGATTGTCTCTGAATCAGGTCCGTCGCTATATCGCTCACCCCGGCGGGGCCAAGGTGTTGAAAGCGTACGAAGAGGCCTTAGAATTGCCTGGGGAGGGGTTGCTTCATTCCTATGAGGTGTTGAAGGAATATGGCAACATGTCGTCGGCGACAGTTCTGTTTGTCTTAGAACGAGAACTTGGGGAGTCTCACCACCCTGGGGAGTACGGATTGATGACAGCGCTGGGGCCTGGCTTCAGCTCTGAATTGATGTTGCTCCGGTGGTGAAGGAAGGGAGTGAGGGAGATGAATTTTTGGTTTCCGATCGTGATGGTGGGTCTGCTGTTGCAACGAGGGGCAGAGTTGCTTCTGGCCCGAAAACATGCCCGCTGGATCCGCGATCAAGGAGGGGTAGAAGTGGGCCGGGAGCACTATCCCTTGTTGGTGGGGATCCATTTCCTATTCTTTATCTCTCTAACTTGGGAAGTGATTGGGACCGGTAGCCATCCTCCTGCCTGGTGGCCCATTCCTTTCACGCTGTTTTTGCTCGCCCAGGGGCTTCGGATCTGGAGTATTCACTCCCTCGGCCCCTATTGGAACACTCGAATCTGGGTAGTCCCTGGACATCCTCGGGTGGTGCGAGGTCCTTACAAATACCTCTCCCACCCCAATTATGTGGTGGTAGTGACGGAGCTGTTGGTCTTACCCCTCCTCTTCGGCGCCTATGTGACGGCGGTTACCCTATCTGTTCTCAATCTGGTGGTTCTCCTGAAGGTGCGGATTCCCTTGGAAGAAAAAGCGCTGGCCCAGGCTGTTGGAGGGGAGGGGATGAAGATCGAAGCAAATCCCGAGGGAGATTAAGACCTATATCCCCTGCAGGGATTTGTGGTTTTTTCAGCCTGCCTCCTATGCTGTTCGATGGTTTTTCCTATGCCGGTTGTAGGGTATGAATCGATCCGTATTGATTTCCATGCCAGATTCCAGTTTAATGGAAGGGAGATTTTTTGGATTTCCGGGGTAGAGATCGCTTTCGGATGAACACGGCATAGGAGTGAGGGCATGTCAGAGGAAATGGAAGATCTGCCGTTACATAACCAGGTTAAAGCCCATCTGTCCAAGCGGGCCGCTGCAATCTATTCTTCTGCTTATCAACTGATCTGGCACCATCTGACTGGGGAGACCGAGGAGAAGGAATCCCTCGCCCATCAAGTGGCCTGGGACCGTCTGAAAGAAGAATACCTTTAGAAGCATTGTGAAAAGTCGTCATACCTACAGGACACAAATCGCTATGCAGAGAGGATGGAGTTTCACGTGGAGTGACTTAGGCTCGCAAAAACTTTGATGCGCGATAAAAAGTTCCTATGTCAGGGCTGTTGATGAACCCTCAAGTGGATGATGGGAACGAAACGATCCTTTCCACTCTTCCATTGCCCCCCTTCGTAAAATATCGCTTGAGTGGACGGGAAGGGTGGAAAGGCTGAGCGCAAAGGCTCTTCACCCTCCCACCATCCCGACCTTAGTTCCTACCTTGAATAGGGTGAATCAACACGCCTGTTCTATGTGTATTCACATCCTAAGCCCTGTCTTATTGGAGGAAAGGAAGCAAATCATTCAAATTACCCCGGTGAACGGGGTTTTTTGTTGTGGTATGCTTGTTAAAAATATCAGAGGAGAGTCGGGTGTGAAGCAACAATGGGAAGAATGGTTCCGGGGTTGTTCCGCAGCGGTCCCGATTATGGTGGGTTATCTTCCGGTCGCTGTCACTTTCGGTGTGATTGCACAGCAAATGGGGATTCCTGCTCTGCAAACCACCTTGATGTCGATTTTGGTGTATGCCGGGGCCAGTCAGTTTATGGCGGTCAATATGTTGGCAACAGGGGCGGGGGGATTGGAAGTGGTGACGGCTACCTTTGTTCTCAATTTTCGTCATTTTGTGATGGGGCTTTCCCTGATGAATTTGTTCCGGGGGTTTCCTTCTCGCTGGAAACTGGCCATCGCCTCGGGAATGACTGATGAAACTTTTGCTATGGCTTCGATTCGGGCCGGCTCGGAGCCAAAGATGTCGCCGCGCTCTGTAGCGGGCATGATGTTGGGAGCGTACTCCTCTTGGATCCTCGGTTCCCTGGCGGGGCATCTCCTTTCCCAGGTGATTCCGCCGACGATCAGTGAAAGTATGTCCATCGCTCTGTATGCAATGTTCATCGGATTACTGGTTCCTACCGTCCGCAAGGAGTGGCGGGCGGGTGCTGTGGCCCTGTCAAGCATGCTTCTCTGCTGGGGATTTAGCCAGGTATTGGATGAGGGTTGGGCGATCGTGTTGGCTACGGTGCTGGGAGGAGGGCTCGGCTCCTTTTGGATAAAGGAGGAGACATCATGAATCTGGTCTGGATCATTCTCGGTATGTCCTTGGTCACCATGGTTCCTCGCTGGCTGTCGGTCTGGGTGATGGGCAGGTGGAATTTGCCCCGCCGGGTTCGCCTCATGTTAGACAGTCTCCCTTACGCCGCTCTTGGTGCATTGATCTTCCCAGGAATCTTGTCTGTGGAACCTGACGTTCCTGCAGTGGGCCTGGTTGGGGGAGGGGTGGCCGCCGGATTGGCTTACTTGAGGTTGCCGGTCCTGATCGTGATCACCGGTGCCGTCCTCGCTGTCATGGGGGTCCGGGGGCTAATCTGATGAAGTGAAAAGTATCCGTTCCCTCAGAGAGGGGAAACGGATTCTTTTTTTGCCGGGAAGATCGGGAGTTGTTTTGTTAAGGTTTGATTGGGAATCTTTAAGTTTGAGTGAAGATCGAATCCCTCCAGAACCGCTTGTGTTATCTTGGGGCCACATGAGAGGAGCGGGAGGGTGTCAACGGTGACAGCGAGACGTTATTTCGAAGAGATCAACGGTCTGCGGGCGATCGCCTGTCTGGCAGTGTTGGCGGTCCATGTATCCGCCGGGGTCTACTACCAGCAGGGGGGGTGGGACGAGTTCACCACTCTGATTAACCAGCTGGCGAGATTTGGAACCCCAGTGTTTGCTGTGATCAGTGGATTTCTCCTTTTTCACCAAGTACAGGTAAAGGGATTTCGGCTGTGGGGATTCATCCGTTCCCGGACCCGCAAGATTGTTATCCCCTACCTTCTGTGGAGCATGGTCTACCTCATGATTCTGAAGGTGGCTTACAATGTGGATCAGTTCATCTCCTGGAAACACTGGATGTTGATCCTAGCTAGCGGGCGTGCTTTCTATCATTTGTACTTCGTAGTGGCGATCATCCAGTTTTATCTGTTGTTCCCTCTGCTACAGCGCCTGCTTCGTTCCCCTTTTTCCTGGTGGGCGGGAGTGACCGTGGCCTTGATACTCAAT
>CAUGKZ010000051.1 GCA_959600065.1 uncultured Kroppenstedtia sp.
ATTCTCCACAACCTCCGGCGGGAATGGTCGTGGTCACCTTCCCCTGCCGTCCGATCAAATCGGCGGAACTCTCCGCATTTCCTATCGATTTAGCCCCCCGAAGGTATAGTAGGAAAGTAGCCACCCCAGCTAGCCCCAAGGCCGATAAGCTGAGGAAGCTCCCCTTCAAGGGGGTGGTTTTTGACAGGATGAGGCCCGCCGTCCCGAAAACTGTCAAAGCTCCTACCCAGATCATCGGGTGGAACAGAGAAGCACCGCTCGTGACTCCCTCCACCAATCCCTCTAGCAGGTTCCCGATGATCCAGGATAGTGCGGTGAACAGAATTCCGACCAGAAAACATCCCCAAAAAACAAGGGTCCAGTCCATTCCAGTATCCCTCCCGGAACATAATTGTCGTCTTATATTTACGGATCAGTCGCCTATAAGTTTCACCTGAAATAAAAAAATCCGCCGACCTGAAACGGCGGCGGCATCCGACTTATTGGAATTTGAAGGTGACGACCAGAAGGATGAAGACGAGCAGGAGCAAAGTTAGGTTGAGGAGGTTGATATAACGCTTGACAATTGCAGTCTTGGCTGTGGAATCGGTCTCTCCCTGCAACTTTTTGAAGAGTCGGCCGCCGTAGATCGGGAAACCGACCACATAGGCGAGGACGATCAAGCTTGCAAACCGTTCTTTAATGACCAGGTACAATGGTTTCATATCACCTTGGATCAGCATATACAATCCGCTGATCAGAGCAAGGACGGCCACGGGAACCATCATGCGGACATTCAGATTGTGAACGTTTTTCAGGCTTTGGTCCATGGAGATGCCTGTATCATGTAGTTTGGTCGATTTGCGCAACCAGACGGTCATCACCGTCAATCCACCAAACCAGCTGGCGACACTCAACACATGGACAAACAAGGCAATTTTGTAATCCATCATGGGTTCTCCCCTTTTCTTAGCATCTGTGGTTCAACGGATTTAGCCGATGAGGATCTCAAACCCTTCTGCACCGCTGTTCTGTGAGGGGGCTGAGCCTTTGCGTCCTCCGTGGGCTTGGGTGAAGTGTTCACTCTCCGTCCAGCGAATAAAATCCTCCTTGCTGTTGAAAACCGTCTCTGCCACCAAGTAGGTTTCATCCTCCGCTTTCAGGAGTCGAAAGGAAATGAAGCCGGGCACCTGTTTCATACTTTCAGGAGCCCGACGGAAGCGCTCCACCAGTGACTGTAGGCGTTCTCGAGAATCTACCGAAATCCGATTGTTTACTTGATACATAGAACCCTCCTCCTTCTCCTTCATTTTACACAAATTCACCGGAGTTTTGTCCCCTTTCTGTCAATCGCTACGGACTGGACAGAAAAACTCATAACTTTGTCATATCCATTGTTCCGGCTAAAAAACAGGTTTTCACATGAAGGGAAACGGAAAGGGATATAAAGATTATGTTCGCTGTCAGCAAAGGGGGAGGGCTTCTTTTGATCACATTTTCCTCCGTGTCCAAAACCTATGAGGATGGCACGGATGCGTTGACATCCCTGGACTTTGACGTGAAGGAAGGGGAGTTTTTTGTCCTGATCGGTCCCAGTGGCTGTGGCAAAACCACCACCATGAAACTGATCAATCGCCTGATTGAACCGACAAAAGGGGAGATCCTGTTCCACGGACGGGAAATTCATACCTTGCCTATCCATGAACTGCGCTGGAATATTGGGTATGTTCTGCAACAGATCGCCTTATTCCCCCATATGAGTGTGGCGGAAAATATCGCCGTGGTCCCGGAGATGAGAAAGTGGGATCGGCTCCGGATCCACCGACGCGTGGATGAGCTGCTGGAGATGGTGGGGATGGAACCGACTGCCTATCGGAACCGAAAACCGGCGGAATTGTCCGGAGGCCAGCAACAGCGGGTCGGGGTAGCCCGGGCCTTGGCGGCGGATCCGGATCTGATCTTGATGGACGAGCCCTTCAGTGCTCTGGATCCGATCAGCCGGGAACGACTCCAGCAGGACATCCGGAGTTTACAGCGGGAGATTCGCAAGACGGTGGTGTTTGTCACCCACGATATGGACGAGGCCCTAGCTTTGGGGGACCGCATCTGTCTGATGAAGGAGGGGAGAGTAGTCCAAATCGATACGCCGGAAGAGTTGCTTCTCCACCCGGAGGATGACTTTGTAAAGCAGTTTGTCGGTGATCGCAAGAGTCCTTGGATGACCGCTGTCGAGGTGATGGTGGACCGGCACAGTCGCCTGGTGACTGATGAAGCGGAGGCCGACCGTTGGACCGGCGAAGAGGAGCCCCTGTTTCTTCGGGGAGAAGGGAACCGCTTTTTGGGTCGCTGGGAGGGAGGAACCCTGCATCGGGATGTGCCAATCCTTTCTCATGACACCTGCCTGCAGGAGGCCTTGGGTGTTTTCCGGGAAACCGAGTGTGATCAATTGCCTGTTCTCCAAGGGGAGGAGTTGGTCGGTGTATTGAGCTGGCGGAGCATCGTGGAGTATTTGGAACAGGTGGATGCAGGGGGGCGGAGGTCGTGAATATTTTGAGCGAGTGGTTTCAGTTGCTGCAAAAACGCTCTGATATTCTGCTGCAAACTACTTGGGAGCATCTACAACTCTCCCTTCTTTCCCTCCTGATTGCCGTGTTGCTCGCCCTGCCTTTGGGGGTCTGGTTGACACGGAGACAGCGAGTGGCGGAACCGGTGATCGGAGTGACAGCTGTTTTGCAGACGATCCCGAGTCTAGCTTTGCTCGGATTTATGATTCCCCTGATCGGGATCGGGAAAACCCCGGCAGTCATCGCCTTGACTGCATACGCCTTGCTACCGATCCTCCGTAATACATATACCGGCATCCGGGAAGTGGATCCGGCCCTGATCGAAGCTGCTACAGGGATGGGAATGAGTTCCTGGCACCGGTTGGTCAAGGTGGAGTTGCCTCTGGCGATGCCTGTGATCATGGCGGGTGTCCGGACGGCGATGGTATTGATCGTGGGCACCGCCACCCTGGCCGCACTCATCGGGGCGGGAGGACTCGGAGATCTGATTCTGACGGGGATTCAGCGAGCGGATAACGGCTATATCCTTTTGGGGGCGATTCCGGCCGCGCTTTTGGCTCTCTTTTTTGACGGAGTGCTTCGGTTGACAGAGAAAAGATCACAGAAGGCATCCTTCAAACCGATCCTCGTGGTGGTGGCCGTGGCCGCCCTGGTAGCGCTGGCTCCTCTGGTTGCCACCGGATCGGGAGGAGATCTAGTGATCGGTGGTAAGTTGGGTGCGGAACCAGAGATTTTAATCCATATGTACAAGCTCTTGATTGAAGAGGAGACGGATCTGAATGTCAAACTGAAGTCAGACCTGGGAGGTACCGACTTTTTGTTCAAGGCTCTGCAAAAAGAGGATATCGATCTCTATCCGGAGTTTACGGGTACCGCCATCACCAGCCTTTTGAAGGAAGAGGCAGTCGGTACGGATCAGGATCAGGTGTATCGCCAAGCTGCGGAGGGGATGAAAAAGAAGTACGACATGGTGTTGTTGAAACCGATGGCCTACAACAATACTTATGCTTTGGCGGTAAGTCAGGAAACAGCGAAAAAATACAACCTCCACACCATCTCCGATCTCCGGCCTCACGCTGCGGATCTGACGGCAGGATTTACCTTTGAGTTTAAGGACCGTTCCGATGGATACCAGGGCATTCGTCAAAAATATGAGCTGACCCTGCCTCATATTCGGACCATGGACGCCGGACTGCGCTCGAAAGCGATTCAGAGCGGAGATGTGGATCTGATCGATGCCTACTCCACTGACGGTTATATGATCGAATACAACCTAATAGCGCTGAAAGATGATAAAAATCTGTTCCCGCCTTACCAGGGAGCCCCCCTCATGCGACAGGAGACCTTGGAGAAACATCCGGAACTGGAGAAGACCCTCAACCGACTGGCAGGGCAGATCACAGAAGAGGAAATGCAACGGATGAACCACCGGGTCGACTTTAAAGATGAAGATCCGGCCCATGTAGCCCGGGAGTTCCTGGAGAAGAAAGGATTGATAGATTGATACTGGCTTTATATATGAGGACAGTTTGATTTATTGGGAATGAAAAAATGGAGTCAACGCTCCTGTATCAACCCGGGAATGCAGGTGTAAAATGGATGGAAGAGCCTGAAGTCCAGTGAGGATCCAGTAAGACGGTTCTTCTACCAAGGTAGTTGATTAACCAGGGAATGGGCGGCGAAACAAAGCTGACCTTTCGCTCTTCCCCTTGCCTCTATCGTAAAATATTGCTTGAGGGGACGGGGAGGGTGGGAGGGCTACGATCTCTTGCAAAGAAAGGATAGCGAGACCCGGGAGCGGAAAGCGACCCTGGCGAGACTTGTGCCCTATGGGTGCAAAGGCGAATCAAAGCCCCACCATCCCGACCCTATTTCCTAGCTGATATGGTTAATCAACACGCCTGTTCTTCTACATTGAATTTCATGGAGGTATTCAAATGACCCATTTATCTGGAAAAGTCGCGATTGTGACAGGCGGAGCTTCAGGCATTGGGTATGCGATCGTGCAACGTTTGCTAAATGCAGGTGCTAAAGTAGCGGTTGCAGATTTGAACAGCGAAAAGTTGCAGGAACTGGAAGAAAAGCATCCAGGAAATTTAATTGGATCTGTAACCGATGTCACGAAAGAAGCGGATATTGAAGCATTGGTCCAAAAAACCGTGGATACATTTCAGAGATTGGATTGTGCATTCAATGTGGCGGGTGCTTCCAAAGAGGGAGCGATTGTTGAGCAAAGTGAAAAGGATTGGGATTTCACAGTCGATTTATGTCTCAAAGGTGTATTTTTGTCTTTAAAACATGAAGCGAAATATATGAAGGAACACGGTGGGGGAGCGATTGTAAACGTGGCCTCATTAAATGCACATGTACCTATGTTTTATGGGGCAGCGTATTCATCGGCAAAAGCCGGAGTGGAAATGTTGACGAAAAATGCCGCTTTGGAACTGTCGCAGCATGACATCCGAGTCAACGCCATTCTGCCTGGATTGGTGACCACTCCTCTCACGAGCGGGTTAACCGGTGTGGAAGCGATTAATGAAGCATATATGGAACGTATACCCATGAGACGAGCTGCTGATCCCGATGAAATCGCAGGACCTGCGATGTTTTTGGTCAGTGATGACGCCTCTTATGTGAATGGCGCAAGCCTGCTGGTGGATGGTGCCTGGGCTGTTAGTGGTTATCCAGATCTGAGCAAGTTCAAGTAATTCCACTGCTACGGCAGACTTTATCCTGTCTATTAGTCGAAAAAATAATGTGGCCTGTTTCTGTATAAGACAACCCCACTGCCAGTCGGCAGTGGGGTTGTTTGGAGGGCCTTGGTTTTATCCGCCGTTTTCATTTCCACCGGGGTTTCCTCCCTGGTCATTGCTAGGGGGTGGGTTACCGCCGCCATTGTCACCGCCGGGGTTCCCGTTGTTGCCATCATCTGGCGGTCCGTCGTCGCCGCCGGGTGTGTCGTCTCCCCCTTGGTTATTCCCAGGACGCCCAGGTGGTTGACTGGGAGGAGGGGTTCCATTCGGATCCCCAGGTTGTCCCTGGTTATCTCCGTTAGGGTTCGGATCGGGATTCGTGTTGGAGTTATTTCCATCGCGTTTTTGTTCCTGTTGGCCTTGATTGTCATCACCGTGGAAGGTTTTCCACCCGCCATCGCCAGAGTTGTTGCTGTTTCCTTTGGAGGTGCCGCCTCCAGAGGATGTTTTGAACCGACTGACCTTGGTTCCTTTCACAGCATCGCTCATCACTTGGTGAAAGATCCTCGCCGGGTATTCACCACCGGTCAGATCCACTTGGCCGCCATTGTCATTGAAGACGGTGGTAGCCATCAAATATTCCGGAGTATACCCCACAAACCACGCAATTTTGCTACCTTGGGTGGTCCCTGTCTTGCCCGCTACATCCCGGCCATCGGGGAGTTGAGCATTCTGTCCGGAACCGTAGTCCACGGCATACTTCAGAATCCGAGTCATAGTTTGAGACGTGTCTTTGGAGAAGACCTTCACATCTTTTTTCACTTTCTTCTTGGGTTGCACCAGATTGCCGTCTACATCCAGGATTTTGGTAATCGTATGGGCTTCATTATACTTGCCATTATGAGCAAAAGTGGAGTAGGCTTGGGCCATCTGTACGGTATTGACCCCTTTAGTCAGACCCCCCAGTGCCAAGGGCGCTGGCGATTTGTCCGCCGATTCCAGATTCAGGCCTAGCTTTTGCCCGTATTTGTAGCCTTTGTCTATACCCACCACTTCAGTGAGCAGGCGTGCCGTCGACGCATTGAGGGATTTTGCAACAACGACTTTTAAGGGAACTGTGCCATGAAAGGTCCGGTCCATGTTTCGTGGTGACCACCCTTTATAGGTAAAGGGATCATCGGATACCATGCTGTTTTCATTGTACCCTTTATCTTGGATAGCAGGTGCGTACACCGTCAAAGGCTTGATCGATGAACCGGGTTGAATCGGGGCCAAAGCCCGGTTGGGAAAACCGGGAAGGTAATGGCGGCCGCCTCCGATAGCAGCAATCGCCCCGGTTTTAGGGTCGATCAAGGTGGCTCCGGCATCCAACTTGTCGCTTCCCTTGTAGAAGGAGTCATCCTTGAGAGCTCGCTCCAAAGAGAGTTGCGCCTTTTTGTTTAAGCCGGTGTATATTTTATACCGCCCGTTCACCAGTTCTTGTGAGTTGAGGCCGTAACGCTCTTCCGCCTCTTTCAACAAATGTTCCCTGTAGGCCTGGAAATTTTCCGGCTTCTTGTATTTATTGAGGTGTTTCTGGTCGATTCCCAGGTCTTTTTTCTGATACTTCTCTTTCTCTTCTTCGGTGATCAATTCAAATTCAGCCATCTTTTTCAGCACCACATTGCGTCGCTGCTTGGCAGCCTTGGGGTTTTGATAGGGGTTGTATCCCTCGGGAGCCTTGGGCAATCCCGCTAAGAGAGCGACCTCGTGGGGCTCTAGCTTTTCTTTGGTCAAATCCTTGCCAAAATAGATTTTGGATGCCATTTGAATTCCGGATACGCTGTTTCCCAGATAAATATAGTTCAGATAACCTTCCAAAATTTCCTTCTTCGTGTATTTGCGCTCCAGGTTGTAGGCAAGAGTGATTTCGCTTACCTTACGCATGAAGGTTTTGTCTTTGTCGTTGAGAATCAGATTGCGGGCTACCTGCATCGTGATCGTGCTCCCGCCCTCAGCGGGACTCATGGTGAGCAAGTCCACTGCAAGGGCACGGCCGAGACCCTTCAGATCTGCCCCGTTATGTTTGTAGAAGCGTTCATCTTCCACATAGACAAAGGTTTTTGCCAAATCCGGGGTTTTTACCTTGTCTAGTTCCACATACTCTCTTTGCTCATCTCCCAGGGTGGTTGCTTTTTTTTCTTGATGGTCATAGATTGTGGTGACGAATTGCATGTTTTTTAAGCTTTCCAGGTCGTAAAGGTTGGTGGTCATCATCACAGCGGTGCATCCCCCCATGATGATGAGCAGCGTGGTGGAGAGAACCAGCATCCACCATTTTTTGGTCATCATCGCCTTCCAAAATAACCGACCCATGGATTTTAATTTTCGAGCGTTCATCCCTTTTCTCTCCTCCCAAGATACAATATATATCATACTGGAAGTCATTAAGAAACAGAACCTTTTTCCTGAGAGATGTTTAGATTGGTTATATTTTATATTTCTGGGTCGTGCGTTTCCTTTCTTCCCACAGGTCTTCCCCGGTTGCTCGGGTGCCAGATCTCAGCTTGCAGGGAGTCTGGATTCCATCCTATAATAGTCAGTGAAGTGTTTTTTGGCCCCCTCTGAAGGGGAATGGTGTATGTCAAAATAACAGATACTGTCCGGGTGCTTTTGTGCCCCTGCTGAGGTGGTTCACCATGCCGGATTGGATCCTATGGGTGATGATCCCCTGGTTTTTGTTCATGGTCTGGTTTTTTGCGACCGGCGGTTATTTCATGTTCCGCAAGTTTTTGAAGGGCATGCCTAAAGAAGATGGCAAGTCGGATTTGGACTGGCAGGATTATTATATAGAAAAAACCCGTCATCTGTGGACCGAGGAACAATTAGCTCTTTTGGAAGAGTTGACCCAACCGGTTCCCAGTCCTTTTCGTGACACTGCCCAACGCACCATCGTTGGGAAAATCGGGCAACTGGCCCTTCAGGAAAAGGCGGATCGGATGAGTGAGGGTCTGATCATTCGCGGCTATATCCTGGCCACACCTAAACGGGATCACAAGTGGTTGATTGAAACCTTGAACAAAAAAGAGGTCGATCTGACTCCTTATCGGGAGCTGCTACAATAACCTCAGGGTCTCACCTATCATCGGATGGGTGAGACTTTTTTTGTTGCTGGCAACCAGGGCTGTTGATGAACCAGAAAATGAGCGGTGGAAGGGAGGCGTGTTTCTATCAAAGTGACTTTGTATCATAGGCACTACAATCCAAAAGGGCTGAAGCCCTAAATTAAGGAAGTACCATAGGCACTACAATTCTGAAATTTAGGAAGTACCATAGGCACTACAA